>WANX01000132.1 GCA_015521565.1 Candidatus Hydrothermarchaeota archaeon | reverse complement strand
TCTTTATGTGAGGTGAGGCTATGAAGCTCAGCATGGACCACACCTTTGTTTTGAGGCTGCTCGGAAGCGCGTACATGGACCTGGATACCCTTTCAAGTGCGACCTTCAGCAACAGGAGCAAGACGCGCAGACTGCTGGAGGAGCTCTACCAGCTCGGCCTGGTGGAGAGGCGCTGGGACGGGAGGCGCTTCCTGTACAGGGCACGCCGTCAGTAGCTCAGCGCAAAGTCCTTGCCCTTGATTTTGACCACGTTTTCTCCAGCCACCACACGCCCAATTACGCTCGCGTTGGTGCCGTGCCGGCGGCATATCTCGACCACCTTTTCGCTCTCCTCCTCGCTTGTAACTATGCAGAAGCCCACACCCATGTTGAAGGTCCTGTACATCTCCCGCTCGGGCACGCGGCCCAGCTCCTGAATCAGCCCGAAGATGCGCGGTGGCTCGGGCAGGTTGTCCAGGTAAAAGCCGTGCCGTGTTATTCTGGTGAGGTTCGCGAGCCCGCCGCCGGTGATGTTCGCAAGACCATGAACCTCAGCTCTGGTGATGCACTCCAGCACCTCGCGCACATAAATCTTCGTGGGTTCGAGAAGCTCCTCGCCCGCCTTTCTCCCCGGGAATATCTCCTCATCTATGCGGTAGTGCTCCAGTATCACCTTCCTGGCAAGGGTTAAGCCGTTGCTGTGTATGCCGGAGCTCTCGAGACCTATTACAACGTCACCCGGCTCCACCCTCTCGCCTGTGATTATCTTGTCTGCCTCCACCATCCCGACGATTAAGCCCGCGAGGTCGAAGCCTTCGACGATCTCGGGAAGAGTTGCGAGCTCTCCGCCCGGGATGCTTATCCCGGCGAGCTCCGCACCCCTCGCAAGGCCCTCTGCTATCTGGGCGGTTATCTCCGGGTCGGGCTCCTCCACGGCGAGGTAGTCCAGCAATACAAGCGGCTCCGCACCCACGCAGATTATGTCGTTGGCGTTCATTGCCACGAGGTCTATGCCTATGGTGTCGTACTTCTGCATCGCCCTGGCGACGAGAATCTTGGTGCCAACACCGTCCGCGGAGAGGGCGAGCACCCGCGTATCATCAAGCTTCACCAGCGCAGCGAAGTGCCCAACGCCGAGAAGGCTCTCCCCGGCTCTGCCCTTCCTCAGGGCGAGGGTAGCCCTGAGCCGCTCCGCGAGCGCGCGAATCGCGAGGCTTTCCCTGTCTATGTCAACCCCCGCCTTTGCGTAGGTCATTCCCTCTTCCATAGCAGAGAGTTGGCAGGAAGGTTAATAAGGGTTGTGCTCCTGGAGAGTGCAACTCGCAGGGTGATTTTTTACTTTTTAAGATACACGGGCAGGCGCAGCTGCTCGTACCTGGCAATCTCCACGGGGTACCTGCCCGTGAGGCAGCCCAGGCACAGTCTGTTCTCCCCCAGGCCTATCGCTTCTATCAGGTCCTCAATCCGCGTGTACTTCAGCGTATCAGCGCCTATTGCAAGGCGTATCTCCTCGACGCTTCGGGAACTTGCAATGAGCTCCTCATGGGTGGGCATGTCTATGCCCAGCTTGCAGGGCGAGCGGATGGGCGGGCAGCCCACGCGCATGTGCACCTCCCTTGCGCCTGCCTCCTTGAGGATGGAGATTATCCTGCGCGAGGTGGTGCCGCGCACGATGCTGTCGTCGAAGAGCACCACGCGCTTGCCCGCGATCTGCCTCGCGAGCGGGTTGAGCTTGAGCTTCACCGCCAGCTCCCTGGCCTTCTGGCTGGGCAGGATGAAGGTTCTCCCCACGTAGCGGTTGCGTATCAAGCCCTCGCGGTAGGGTATACCCCTGGCGCGCGCATAGCCCAGGGCGAAGGGTATGGCCGAGTCGGGAATAGGCGTGACCAGGTCAGCCTCGACTTCGTCGCGCTCTGCCATGAGCATGCCCAGCTTCTCCCTAACCTCGTACACGGGTATGCCGTTGAGCACAGAGTCGGGACGGGAGAAGTACACGTACTCGAACATGCAGTGCGCCCTCCGGGGAAGCTTGTAGGGGCGGTGGCTCTTCGCCCCGCTCTCTGACACCACAAATATCTCACCCGGTTTAATGTCGCGCTCAAAGCTTGCGTTTATCACATCGAAGGCCACGCTTTCAGAGGCGAAGATGTAGCCCCCGTCGCGGGTTCTTCCGAGGGAGAGGGGGCGTATGCCAAGGGGGTCGCGCACCGCTATGAGCGCGTCGTCGGTGAGGATAGCCAGCGAGTAGGAGCCGACGAGCTTCCTCATCGTCATTGCTATCGCATGCACCATGTCCCCGCTTCTAAGGTACTCCCTCACTATCAGGTGGGCGATAACCTCGGTGTCGCTCGTCGAAACGAAGGCCTGGCCGCTCGCCTTCAGCTTCTCCCGGAGCTCCTCGGCGTTGACTATGTTGCCGTTGTGCGCTATCGCAATTGTACCCTTCGAGTGTCCCACCACAAAGGGCTGGGCGTTGAAGAGCTCAGACTCGCCCGTCGTGGAGTAGCGCACGTGCCCTATTCCGGCATTCCCCTCAAGCTTGTTCAGCTTATCCAGGGAGAACACCTCATTTACCAGCCCCATCCCCTTCTCCGAGATGAACTCTCCGCCGGTGCGCATGGTAATGCCGCAGGACTCCTGCCCGCGGTGCTGGAGAGCAAGCAGGGCGTAGAATATGTAGTAGGAGACCCTCTCATCGTCAGGCGAGTGTATTCCCACCACGCCGCACCTGTCGCGTAGCAAGCTGGAAACCTCTCTCCTTGAATGCTCTTAAGTAGGCAAAAAATACTAATAAAGCTTACGTCATTAAACTCTGCGCATGCGGTTGACCTTTTTGTTCTGCCAGGAGTAGCTCCTTATCCTGCGCGTCCTCCCGAAGCCGCAGGCGGCGCAGCGCTTCTTCTTCACGTGGTACGCGTTCCTCCCGCACCTGCGGCAGCGCACGTGCAGGAGCTTGTTTCTCTTGCCCATCGAAGGAGTGCCCTTGCTCATACCTAACACCTCTCAAGACTTCCCTTGTTACAAACCTTCCCGTCTAAAACTTTTGTGAAGAGGTGGTTCCATGCTAAGCGATGCGGAGCTGAACAGGGCCAGGCGCGTGCTGCACTCGCTGAAGGGCGAGGTCACCCTGGTGGTGCTGAGAAATGGAGATGCGGGGAATAGGATGGAGGAGCTTGCCCGCCAGCTCACACGCATAAGCGACATGATAAAGCTGAGGGTGGAAGAGGGCAGCGCAAACGCCCCTGCACTGGCGGTCGAAAAGGCCGGAAGAAAAGCGGTGGTGTACCGCACGCTGCCTGTGGGAAGGGAGCTCACACCATTTCTGGAAACCCTGAAGGCGGCGGGTGGAAATAGCCTGCCCGAGGTTGTGCTGAAGCCCCTGAAACCAGAGCAGGAGGTGGAGCTCTTAGTGTTCGTCACCAGCTCATGCCCCCGCTGTGCAAGGGTGGTGAAGCGCTGCAACATGCTGGCGCTAAGGGAAAGCTGGATTAGAAGCGTGGTGGTGGACGCGCTTGTGGAGGAGAAGCTGAGGGAGGAGTACGAGGTCACAGCTGCTCCAACGCTTGTGGTTGACGGCAAGCTAAAGCTTGAGGGCGACGCTTCCCTGAGGGAGATAACAGATGCGGTGGAGGCGGTGCTCGACCGGCGGAGGCGTGCGGAGGTGGTGAGGCAGATGCTTGCCCGGGGTTTGGCGGAAAAGGCGGGGGAGTGGGCCGCCCGGGACGCTGCTGTAGCAGAGGTGCTGGTCGGGCTCATCGCCGACAGCAGCATGCGGGTTAAGATGGGTGCGATGCTCGCCCTGGAGGAGCTTTTCAGAGCAAGACCGGAGATGCTCCGGAAGCTTCACGGAGCCTTTGAGAGGCTTCTCGCCCACGAAAAGGAGAATGTGCGCGGAGACGCGGCCTGGGTTATCGAGAGGGCAAAAAAGTTTATGTGAGCCAAGACTCTTTCTTCTGTTATGGAGATAATATTTCTCGGCACCGGCGGCGGACGCTGGACCACGCTCATGCAGAGGCTGCGCACCGGCGGGATAAGACTACACGGGGAGAGCAGAATCCACCTGGATCCGGGTCCCGGTGCGATAGTCAACATCGCCCACGCCGGAATAAGCGCCCTGCGCACCGATGCGGTTGTGGTGAGCCACTCGCACCCGGACCACTACAACGATGCCGAGATTCTGGTCGAGGCGATGACGCGCGGCATGCGCACCACGCGGGGCACCTTCACCGGCAGCAAAAGTGCCGTGGAGGGCGTTGAGGATATAGGTCCGGTGCTCTCCAGGTACCACGCCTCCAGGGTGAAGGAGCTGCAGGTGCTGGAGCCGGGAAAGCGTGTGAGCATCAACGGCCTCGCCGTGGAGGCTGCGCAGACGAGGCACAGCGACCCCACCAACGTCGGTCTTAACTTCCTCTATGAGGAGGGGGTGGTGGGTTACATAAGCGACACAGAGTACTTCCCTGGAATAGAAGAGGCGTATGCAGAGGCGAGGGTTCTGATTATAAACGTCATCCGCCCCTCGAACAGGCGGATACCCTGGCACCTGTGCACCGAGGATGTTATAAAAATTCTGCACGAGGTAAAGCCTGAGCTTGCTGTAATGAACCACTTCGGCATGGCTATGATAGGCATCGCCGACAGGGAGGCCAGGCGCGTTGAGCGCGAGACCGGCGTGGCAACGGTTGCGGCGAAGGATTTTATGCGCATTGCGGTTGGCGATGAGATAGAGGTGCGGTGATGCTCCCGAAAAACTACAACCCCAAGGAGATTGAGCCCAGGTGGCAGCGCTGGTGGGAGGAGCAGGGCATCTACCGCTTCGACCCCAGGAGCGGGAAGCCGATTTTCTCAATAGACACCCCCCCGCCCACTGTGAGCGGGCGCATGCACCTGGGGCACGCATTCTCCTACTCCCAGATGGACTTCATCGCCCGCTTCAGGCGAATGCAGGGCTACAACCTCTTCTACCCCTTTGGCACCGACGACAACGGCTTGCCCACGGAGCGCCTGGTGGAGCGCCTGAAGAACGTCAGGGCGAAGGAGATGAAGCGCGACGACTTCATAAAGCTGTGCCTGAGCACGCTGGAGGAGATTCGCCCGAGCTTCGTTGCGGACTGGAAGCGGATAGGCATAAGTGTGGACTGGTCGCTGGCGTACTCCACCATAGACGAGCACTGCAGGCGAATCTCCCAGCGCTCCTTCATCGAGCTCTACCGCATGGGCAGGGAGTACCGGAAGGAGACGCCCTTCCTGTGGTGCCCCAGCTGCGAGACAGCCATCGCCCAGGTTGAGCTGGAGGACCGCGAGGTGGAGGGCAGCTTCAACGACATAATCTTCAAGCTTGAGGACGGAGGCGAGGTGGTAATCGCCACCACGAGACCAGAGCTTCTCCCGGCGTGCGTTGCGATATTCGCCCACCCCGAGGACGGGAGATACAAACACCTCTTCGGGAAGCGCGCCCGGGTGCCGCTCTTCGAGCACTGGGTGGAGATAAAGCCAGACCCGCGCGTGGACCCTGAGAAGGGCACGGGCATAGTGATGTGCTGCACCTTTGGAGATATGCAGGACATAGAGTGGTACATGGAGCACAACCTCCCGCTAAAGGTGGCGATTACCAGGGACGGGCGCATGACGGCTCTGGCGGGGAAGTATAAAGGTATGAAGGTAAAGGAGGCAAGGGCGGCGATTATAGAGGATTTGAAAAAGGCAAAGCTTCTGGTGCGCTCAAAGAAGATTACCCACGTGGTGAATGTGCACGAGCGCTGCGGTACAGAGATAGAGATTCTGAACACAAAGCAGTGGTTCATCCGCTACCTGGACATGAAGGAGCAGCTTCTTGAGGCGGGCAGGCGCATACGCTGGCACCCGGAGCACATGCGCTCCCGCTACGAGAACTGGATTCACGGGCTGCGCTGGGACTGGTGCATCTCCCGCCAGCGCTACTTCGGCGTGCCCTTCCCGGTGTGGTACTGCAAGGCCTGCGGGGAGGTAATCCTGGCGAGGGAGCAGGACCTGCCCGTTGACCCCACCATCGACCCTCCGCCCTCGCCGTGTCCGCGCTGCGGCAGCGAGGAGTACGTCCCAGAGCAAGATGTGCTCGACACCTGGGCCACGAGTTCGCTCACCCCCATAATCGCGGCGGAGCTCATTGAGGACGAGGAGGTGCGCAGAAAGCTCTACCCCATGTCTCTCCGCCCCCAGGCGCACGACATAATAACCTTCTGGCTCTTCAACACGGTGGTAAAAGGCCTGCTCCACCGCGGCGAGATTCCCTGGTACAACGCCATGATAAGCGGCTGGGCGCTTGACCCGCAGGGCAAGAAGATGAGCAAGAGCAAGGGAAACGTTATAGAGCCGGAGTACGTTTTGAAAAAGTACTCCGCCGACGCTTTGCGTTTGTGGGCGGCGGAGAGCAAGCTGGGCGAGGACCTGCCCTTTAAAGAGAAGGACCTGGTTGCGGCGCAGCGCTTCCTGAACAAGCTGTGGAACGCCTCGCGCTTCGCTCTGGCTCATCTGCAGGACTACCACGGCGAGAAGCCGGAGGAGCTCAACATAATAGACGCCTGGATACTCTCCAAGGCGTACCGCCTGGTTGAGAGGTGCACCGCCTACTTCGAGGAGTACCGCTACTCAAAGGCGAAGAAGGCGGCGGTGAACTTCTTCCTCTCGCAGTTCTGCGACAACTACCTGGAGATGGTTAAGGCCAGGCTGTACAACCCGGAGAAGTACGGCGAGGATGCGAGGCGGAGTGCGCAGTACGCGCTGTACAGGGTGCTCCTCATCTCGCTCAAGCTCCTTGCACCTTTTGCGCCCCACATAACCGAGGAGATATACCAGAGCTACTACGCAAAGCGCGAGCCCCAGCGCAGCATCCACGCGGACACCTGGCCCAAGCCGAGACGCGACCTGATACGCCCCTCTCTTGAGGAGGAGGCGGAGCGCATCGTTGCGCTCGTGGCTGCGGTGCGGCGGTACAAGGCGGAGCGCGGGATGGCGCTCAACGCTCCGCTGAAGGCGCTCACCGTAAGCGCCCCGCTGGAGGTGGCTGAGTCGCTCAGGCGGGGTGTGGACACCATAGAGGGCACCCTTCAGATAGGGAGAGTGGAGATAACCTCAGAGCCAGTTGCGGCGCAGGAGCGCGTGCTCGAGGTGGTGCCAAACTTCGCAGCTCTTGGACCCGAGTTCAAGGGCGACGCCGGCAGGGTTGCGGGCTACCTGCGCTCCAGCGCCGAGGCGGTGGCGCGTGCGATAGAGGAGGAGGGCGTGTTCCGCTTCACCCTCGACGGGAAGCGCTTTGAGGTTCGCCAGGAGCACATAAAGGAGGTGAAGCGGTCAATCTCCCTCGCCGGCAGGGAGGTGGAGAGCGTTTCCGTGCCGGAGCTTCCCGAAGCTGTTGTGCTGGTTGAGCGTTAGGGCACGCGGAAGCGGGTGCGCACATTCTCTATGCTCTCGCCCCTCACTGAGATGCGCTTCTCAGCGTACTCGCCGAAGCCGTAGTAGCCAGCCTTTACTATGTGCTCCACGTGAATCGGGTTTATCCCCATTATCCTGCACGCTATGGTGTCTATCGCAACCGGGTCACGGCTGGCAAGCGTTAAGCCCATACGCCTTGGCGTGCCCTTGAGCGGGCCGTTTCCCTCCATCGCAATGCCCGCGTCCAGTATAGTGAGCTCCGGCGAGCGGATCATGAGCACGTCGCATATCGCCTCGGATATCTTGGGGTAGTACACCTCCTTCCTACGCGGCACTATCCTGAACATATTCGCAAGCCCCAGGCTAACGGTGAGCATGCTGTGGGTCTTCATCTTGGGCACGTTTATAACAAGGTCTGCCTTCAGCACTGTGCGCGGCGTGGGGAAGGGATTCTCAAGAGCTAAAAAGTCCCTCTCCACAGGTATGAGGATGTCCCGCGAGAGGTTAACCCATCTCGCGCCGTAGTGCTCGCACAGCTCAATTATTCCGAGCTCCCTGGCGATTTCGTCGGCGCTCTCTCCGTAGCCGTCGCTCTCCACCACGTAGATTTCGTCGGCCAGGCCCTCGTACAGCCTGAAGAGCTGCTCCAGGATTCTCGGGTCCGTGGTGGCGCCGGTGTACCACTGCTTCGAGCAGCACAGGTGGGGCTTTATTACAAGCACCTCACACTCTTCCGGCTCAAACTCGATATACTCCAGGGCCTTCTTTACATTAGGCCTGGAATCCCTGACCACACTCACCGCCGGCATGCTATCAAATTTAATTTAAATTTTCCCTCATATTTATAGCTTCACTCCTCGCCGTACTTCTCCCTAACCTGCCGCACCACAAGAAGAAGTTTTCTGCCCTTCTCGGTGAGGGAGTAGTACACCGGCCGGTACTTCTCAGAGGAAACTTCTCTCCTGATCAGGCCATGCCTTTCCAGACTTTTCAGCCGGCGTGCTGTTGTGGAGGGATTCCCTATGATCTCTTCAAGCTCCTTGTACTTCCGCCTCTTTCCCTCAAGGCTGTACAGGAGTTCGATTACTCCTCTTCTTCCCAGGAGTCTGAAGATGTCTTCGCTCACCAGTTTATGTGAAATAAATTTCATGTATATAATCAATTGCTATTGATGCTGAAAGTAATCTGGCATGTATAGAAAGGTTTATATTGCAGAGGGTAAACTTCTATAATTGATGGGTAAAGCAGAGAGCTTTGCAGAGAAATGGCTTGAGATAGAACTGCGCAGAGAGGCGCTTGAAAGGGAGATGGAGCGGCTTCTGAGGGAGAGGGAAAGGAACCGCAGGTGAGCCTTTCTGCAACGAATTGTTTAAATATTCTCAGCGCTATTTCTCTTCGAGGTGGTTTAATGGCGAGGATATACTACGACAGGGACGTGGACCTGGACGTGCTTAAGGATGAGGTTATCGCCGTTATAGGTTACGGGATCCAGGGCTCTGCCCAGGCGCAGAACTTCCGCGACTCTGGTTTGGAGGTTGTGCTCGGGCTGCGCAGGGGCGGCGCCTCCTGGGAGCGCGCCTCCCGCGACGGCTTTGAGGTGCTGAGCATAGAGGAAGCGGCCAAGCGGGGCACAATTGTGCACATGCTCATCCCCGACGAGGCCCAGCCCGAGGTGTACAGGAAGTACGTGCACGCGAACCTTGAGGAGGGCAACGCCCTGAGCTTCTCCCACGGCTTCAACATCCGCTTCTCGCAGATTGTGCCTCCTGGCAATGTGGATGTGATAATGATGGCGCCAAAGGGGCCGGGTGCCATGGTGAGGCGGGAGTTTGAGCGGGGCTCAGGCGTGCCGGCGCTTATTGCTGTGGAGCAGGACTACACCGGCAGGGCGAAGCAGCGCGCTTTAGCGCTTGCGAAGGCGAACGGCGCCACCCGGGTGGGCGTGCTCGAGACAACCTTCGCCGAGGAGACAGAGACAGACCTCTTCGGGGAGCAGGTTGACCTGTGCGGGGGCAGCGCGGAGCTTATAAAGGCCGCTTTTGAAACCCTGGTTGAGGCGGGCTACTCGCCAGAGGTGGCGTACTTCGAGTGCCTGCACGAGCTCAAGCTCATCGTGGACCTGTACTACCGCGAGGGGATAGAGGGCATGTGGCGCCGGGTCTCAAACACCGCAGAGTACGGGGGGCGCACCCGGGGCAGGCGGATAATAACCCCCGAGGTAAGGCAGGAGATGAGGAAGATACTGCGGGAGATTCAGAGCGGGGAGTTCGCACGGGAGTGGATTCTGGAGAACCGCGCGGGCCTGCCGGTGCTCAGCAGCCTCCGCGCAAAGGATAAGGAGCACCCCATCGAGGAGGTGGGGCGCAGGCTTAGAGAGATGATGAAGCTGTAGCATGTTCGTCGAGATTGTGGAGGGCAGGACGAAGCTTCTCGTACCAGAGCGCAGCCTGACATCGCCCCGGGAGATAAAGAAGTCCCTCCCTCCCGTATTCTTCAACCCCCGCATGAAGCTCAACCGCGACGTAACCTGCGCCGTTGTGAGGGCGCTTCTCTCTGCCGGGGAGGAGGTAAAGTTCCTGGACCTGCTCGCAGGGACAGGAGCAAAGGGGCTGCGCGTGGCGAAGGAGGCAAAAGCGGAGGTTCACCTGAACGACGGAAGCGAGAGCGCCGTGGAGCTTATAAGGAGGAACGCGGCGCTTAACAGCCTGGAGGTGGGCATTTCCCTGAGGGAAGCGAACCTCTTCCTGCTTGAGCGGCGGGGGAGATTCAACTTCATAGACATAGACCCCTTCGGCACGCCCGTGCCCTTTATCCACAACGCCGTGCTGGCGCTCCCACCGCGGGGCGGGTATCTCGCTGTAACCGCAACAGACACCGCGCCGCTTTGCGGCGTCTACCCGAAGGCGTGCCTCAGGAAGTACTTTTCTATTCCTCTGCGAGGCGAGCTGTGCAAGGAGGCGGGGCTCAGAATACTCATCGCAGGCGTGGTGCGCGAGGCGGCGAAGCTTCGCCGGGGTGCCCGCGTTCTGCTCGCCCACGCCACCGACCACTACTTCCGCGCCTTCGTGGCGCTGCGCTCCGGCAGGAGGCGTGCGGATGAAGCCCTTGCAAAGCTGGGCTACCTCTACTACTGCCCTGCCTGCGGCAGACGTGAGAGCGAAGCCTCGCCCCTTCCCTCTCAAAAGCGCTGCGCGTGCGGCGGGAGCTATGCTGTGGCGGGAGCGCTGTGGCTGGGGGAACTTAAAGATGCGGAGCTCGCGAGGAGGGCGGCTGAAGAGGCGGCATACCTGGAGGATAAGCGCTGCTCAAAGCTTCTCGCAGCGATTGCCTCTGAGCTTGAGGTGCCCTTCTTCTACGATGTGCACCACCTCGCCAGGCGCCTCTCGCTGGGAGAGCTGCCCCCGATGAGGGAAATCCTGGAAGAACTCCACCGCCGCGGCTACAGCGCCAGCAGAACCCACATCTCGGCCACGGGCATAAAAACCGACGCCCCCTACGAGGCACTGGTGGAGGTTTTGGGTTAGAGCTCCTCCTCTTCCATGCAGAACTCGCACTCTCCGCTCGCGGGGTCGCCGCAGTTGGCGCAGAAGCGGTAGCCGCAGACCCTGCAGGAGTATATCTCCTCCACCTCCTCGCCGCATATCTCGCAGGTGGGCATGGCAAAAAGATTGTGCCCGGGGGATATAAATTTTGCCCGTGCGGATAGCGGACAGCACACCCATCCCGGTGGCAGCCGTTTCCTGGAAAAAGCTTTTATAGCATTTAGATAAACTCTGCACTGCAATGGATGCGCGTGTGGTTTTTGGTGTGGGTGTTGCCCTCGTCATATTTGCCGTGTACTATCTGGAGAGGGAGCTCGGGAAAACTGAGATATTCTGGCTTTTCTCCGGCCTCGGGGTCCTCTTTGGTGGAATTTCTGTTTACACTGTTGTAAAAAACCAGCCAAACTTTGAATACTTTATAGCCATGGCCGTGCTCTTTGTGCTGATTGCAATGCTCTACTTTGAGGAAGGGGCTGGAAAAAGGGCAGAGCAGGGATAACATGGAGCTGAGCAGAAACGAGAAGCTGGTTTTAAAGGCGCTGGGAGAGCTGGGCAGTGCGGAGCCGGAGGAGATAGCATCCCGCACCAAGCTGAGAGTGAGTGCCGTTAACCGCGCGCTGTACTGGCTGGTGCGCAAAGGTCTGGCGGAGGTCGAGGAGGAAAAGGACTGCGCTGTGGCTCTGGGGGAGGAGGGCAGGCTCTATGCGGAGAGGGGTCTGCCGGAGCGCAGAGCGCTGGAGTACCTCAGAAGCAAAGGCGGTGAGGCTGAGATTTCGGCACTGGGTGAGGTGCTGGATAAGGACGAGGTGAGCATAGCACTCGGCTGGTTGCGCAGAAAGGGTCTGGCAAGCATTACAGGAGGAAGGCTGGCGCTCACAGAGGAGGGAAGGAGGGGCGACAGGACTGAGGATGAGAAGCTTTTAGAGAGGCTTGCACAGGGCGAGCTCATGCTGAGCCAGCTTTCAGAGAAAGAGCGCTCAGCCCTGGAGCTTCTGAGGGGGAGGCAGCAGGTCGTCAGAATTGAGGAGAGGAGCCTCAGGAAGGCAAGGCTAACACGGCGCGGGAAGGAGCTTTTTGCAAAGGGCATAGAGCTGGAGGAGGAGATTTCCCAGCTCACCCATCAGATAATAAAAACCGGTACCTGGCGCGGGAAGAAGCTGCGCCGCTACGATGTTACCCTGCCAGCGCCGGAGCTTCTGCCAGCCAAGCTGCATCCGCTCAGGATAATAATCGACGAAATCCGCTCCATTTTCCTGCAGATGGGCTTTAAGGAGATCTCAGGCCCTCTGGTGGAGTCAAGTTTCTGGAACTTCGACGCACTGTTTGTGCCCCAGGACCACCCCGCACGGGAGATGCAGGATACCTTCTACCTGGAGAAGCCGGCGAGACTCAAGCTGCCGGATAGGAGGATTGTGGAGGCTGTGAGACGCGCCCATGAAAACGGTGCAGGTACCGGCTCAACGGGCTGGCGCTACTCCTGGAGCGAAGAGCTGGCGCGCACAGCTCTGCTCAGAACACATACAACCGCGACTACAATACGCCACCTTGCAGCAGAGCAAAAGCCGCCCATAAAGGTTTTCTGCGTTGACCGTGTTTTCCGCAAGGAGCGCATAACCTTCAAACACCTTCCGGAGTTTCACCAGGTGGAGGGCATAGTTGTCGGAGAGGTGAGCTTTGCGGATCTGCTTGGGCTGCTCCGCGAGTTCTACAGCAAAATGGGATTTGAGCAGGTGCGCTTCCGTCCCGGCTACTTCCCGTACACTGAGCCGAGTCTTGAAATAGAGGTGTTCTTTGCGGATAAGGAGAAGTGGCTGGAGCTGGGCGGCGCTGGAATATTCCGCCCGGAGGTTACAGAGCCCCTGGGAATACGCCACCCTGTCCTGGCCTGGGGCCTCGGAATAGAGCGCCTTGCGATGCTGCGCCTGGGTCTGGAGGACATCCGCGAGCTCTACATGAGCGACATCAACTGGCTGCGAAGAGCGAGGGTGAGATAAATGCCGGTGATAAAAATTGAGTGTGATGAGCTCAGGCGCCTGATGCGCACCGAGATGAGCGACGCCGAACTCATGGAGAAGCTCCCGCTGCTGGGTTGCGATATTGAGGGCTACGATGGCAGGTATATCTACGCGGAATACTTTCCAAATCGCCCTGACCTCTACTCCGTGGAGGGCATCGCCCGGGCCTACAGGGCCTTCTTCGGTATAGAGCCCGGGCTTAAGGAGTACAGTGCCGGGGAGGCGAAGAACTTTCTTATCGTAGATGAAAGTGTCTCAGGTGTGCGCGACTTCGTCGTAGCGTGTGAGGTTGAGAATGTCAGGCTCACCGACGAGCTCATTGCGGAGCTCATGGAGCTTCAGGAGAGGCTGCACTGGGCTCTGGGGAGGGACAGGAGGAAGGTCTCCATAGGCGTGCACGACCCGTCGCGGGTAACACCGCCCTACAGGTACACCACCGTGGCGCCGGATGGGATACGCTTTGTGCCTCTGGGTTACCGGGAGGAAATGACTCCCAGGCAGATACTGGAGGAGCACCCCAAGGGCGTGGAATATGCCCACATAATCTCCTCCTTCGACCGCTACCCGGTTATCCTGGATTCCCGCAACAATGTGCTCAGCCTCCCTCCCATCATAAATGGAGAGCTCACCCGGGTGACAGAGGCTACGCGCAGATTCTTCATCGACGTTACCGGCACCGATTTGAGGTTGATTTCCCAGGCACTCAACATTCTGGCAACCGCCCTTGCGGAGCGGGGCTTCACGGTGCGAAAGGTGGAGGTCAGGTACCCCCGGCAGAGTCTGACCACGCCCGACTTTTCTCCCAGACACATGAAGCTGCGCCTGAGCTATGTGAACAGAATGCTCGGTCTGAGGCTGGAAGCCGAGGAGGTGAAGTCCTGCCTGGAGAGGATGGGCTACGGTGCAGGACTCAACGGTGAGGAGCTTCTGGTGAGCGTCCCCTGCTACAGGTGCGACATATTCCATGAGATAGACCTGGTGGAGGACGTTGCCATAGGCTACGGCTACGGGAACTTTCCGGCCTCCCTTCCCGGGGTGCTTACCACAGGTGAGAAGCTGCCACTGGAGGTGCTCTGCGAAAAGCTGCGCATGCTCATGCTCGGCTACGGCTTTACCGAAGTGATGAACCTGATGCTCACCAACGAAAGGGAGAACTTCTCCAGACTTCGTCGTCATGGAGAGGCGGTGCGGATAAAAAACCCTATAAGCGAGGAGCACACCATAGTGAGGACCTCCCTCATCCCGGGCCTGTTGCGCACCCTCAGGCTCAACAGGCACCGCGAGCTTCCCCAGCGAATTTTTGAGCTGGGGGATGTGGTGCTGCTCGACGGTGATGCGGGTGCCCCGCGGAGGCGCAGGCTGGGCGTGGCGGTAGTGCACGACAGGGCCAGCTTTACTGAGATAAAGGCTCTGCTCCAGGGACTTCTCCGAGACCTCGGTGTGGAGTACAGAGTGGCGCCTGCAGAAGACCCGGCTTTTATCACCGGAAGGTGCGCCTCCCTGCTGGTGGGTGATGATGAGGCGGGCCTGTTCGGGGAGCTCCATCCCGAGGTGCTGGAGAATTTCGAGCTGGAGTTTCCCGTAGCTGCTATGGAACTCGAAGTGGAGGCGCTGGAACTCAGGTAATAAAGTGGTAGATGTCTCCGAAGACCAGTCCGCAGGCAGCGATGGTGCTGCTGCCGTCAGAAGAGATGTCGATATCCCAGATGTTTACACCGGTGGGGTACTCCCACAGAAGCTCCCCCTCTCCGTTGTAAAGGTACACCCTGCCGGCTGATGTGCCCGCCGCCACGTTCTTTCCCTTTCCGCTCACCGCCAGCCCGTATACAGGGCTTCCGGTCTCCCGCTTCCAGAGCACCTGCTTTTCTCTGTTCATGAAGTACACCCTGCCGGAGGTGGAGCCCGAGGCACAGAATTTACCGTCCGGGGATATTGCTACCGAGTGGGGGGTGTCTTTAACTATCATGCTGTCGAGTATTACAATGCCTTCGTTTCTTATGAAGTGGATGTAGCCCAGGTCGGAGCAGGCTATTATGTCCCTTCCGCTGTGGGAGATGTCCATCCTGGTGCAGTATCCGTCCACAGAACGCTCCCACACCACCTCGCCAAACCTGTCCAGGGCAATCAGCCTGGAGTCCCTGGTGGCGACAGCGGTGTATTCCGCCCCCCTGGAGACCGACAGGCAGGTAACCCCGTTTTTAGTAAAGTCCCTCCTCCACACCAGCCCCCCCTCCGAGTCTATAAGCTCCACGATGCCGCTCTGCAAACCAAGGGCAATGTACCCCCCATCCGGGGAGACGTCCAGGTCCACTATCATAACCTCTCTGTTTTTCTTCCAGATGAGCTCGCCCTTTCTGCTGATAAAGTAAATCCTGCCGTTTTCGGAACCACCGGCTATAACCTCGCCTCCGGAGGACATGGCGGCACACCTTATAGCCCTGCCAGTCTTGTACTTCCAGGCCAGCTTCACACTCACCCGGCTCAGCTCTTCGGACCTCTTCATTTTAAGCTGCTCTTCAAAGTTCTCTGCAAAGTCCTCCATATCCCGTATTATCACTCCGCCTCCACCATCCTTCATGGCCTTCTCCACATAGGACTTGAGAATCTTTGAGAGGGTGTCCAGCTTTATGTCTTCGATGTAGCTGAGGAGCTGTGTCATCTTCTCGGGATTCTGGCTGATTATTTCGAAGTATCTCATCAGTATGGTGCCCACCCTGTGGCCGTCCTTTGTGGTCCTGGTGAGGTACCTGTTCAGGATATCAATAACCCGTCTGGATATCTCCCTGGGGGCCTGCTCCAGGTCCACCTTCTCACTTTCCCTGTACCTGCGAATGGCACCCTCGTAGTCGCCCTTGGTCTCCAGTGCGAGGCCCAGGATGTAGTGAGCGACGAGATTGTGGGGGTCTATTTCCACAGCTTCCTGGTACCTCTGAATCGCCACCTCAAGGGTGCCCTCCCTGTCCAGCATGTAGCCCTCCTCGATCTTGCTCTCCACCTCTCCCGTTAGCTTGCGCTTTATAAAGTTCTCAAAGCTGGCATCGCCACTGCTTTTCACATATTCTTTAAACTCCATGAGAAGCTGTCTGGAGTCCAGAAAGCTCACGTACATGCTCCCTATCTGCCTGGCAAGAGTTTCAGCCAGCTTCCTGGAAGCCTCAGGAGTCAGCGAGCCTATGTCAAGCTCCAGGGCACGCCGGTACTGGCGCACCGCCTCGCGTTTTCTTCCAAGTCTCTCCAGCGCCATGCCAAGGATGTAGTACGGCACCGGCGACACGGGCTCCAGCTCCACTGCTCGGCGGTAGTAGTCCACAGCTGTCTGAAGGTCGCCCTTCTGCTCGTACTCGGAGCCAAGCCTTATGAAGTCGTCTGCGGTCTGCACAGATTCCTTCAGCACATATCCTATCATGGAGATGAATTGCCTCCTCTCCTTCACCTGTGAGTGCAGCTTCTTCAGCATTTTTACCAGGTCATCACTGGTGAATTTAATCTTTCCAAGCTTCCTGCCCAGAATGTTGAGGGTCTCTGAGGTGAAGTCGCGTATGTTGGACACGTCCATACTGAGAAGGGCCCTGTAGTTCCGGGTAGCAGCCTTCAAGTCTCCCTTCCTTTCAAGGGCAAGGGCGAGCAGAAAGTGGGCCACTATGCTGGGGTACACCTCTATGGACTTCCTGTAGCATTCTATGGCCCTGTCCAGGTCCCCCACCTCTTCGAAGATGTCGCCATCTTTTATGTACTCCTCCGCCTCCCTCACACGCTCTCTCATCCTCACCTGCTCGTGCACCTCGTTGAGGATTTGCTGCAGTTTCCTGCGGGGTGCCTCAAGGCTTCTGTCTATTTCCAGAGCCCTGCGCAGGCAGATGATTGCCTCATCTATCTCACCGCACTCCTTCAGCAGCGCCCCCAGGTTTGCGTACGCCTCCGCATACTGCGGATTTTTTTCTATTGCCCTCCTGTAGTTGTCTATGGCCCCCTGTATGTCCCCGGTTTCCTCCAGGGCGATGGCCAGGTTGAAATAGGCCACACAGTAGTCGGGGTCAATTCGTATCGCCTCCCTGTACTGGGCAATCCCCTCCTCCACGTGTCCACCGTAGTAGAAAGTGTTTCCCAGAAGGACCCTCAGCCTCGGGTTCTCAGGGTCTCTGTGAACAGCCCTGAGGTAGTATTCTCTTGCCTTCTCGTATTCACCCCGTCTGTGATACTCTATCGCCCTCTTGAGGTCTTCATCCATTTTTCCGCCTTGCAGCTTTTATTATTCATACCCGGCTCTGCACATGCCCACCCTGCAGGCTACATCCCGGACCGCAATAAACACTGAAAACTGCTGCGCCCTTCAACTACTGTTTAAAAACAGGTGCTATAAAAAGTTGATGGTTATCTATGAAAATCGACTGTTGAGCACGCCTATGTTTCTAAGGTCGAAGATGAACAGAAGATAGCCCAGTATCTGCTTTGCCCCCCCTATGTGGAAGTTCAGCCTGTGGGCAAAGTAGTACTGCCTCTTACGCCCGGTGCGGAGCTCGAGGAAGGAGACAAAGTTTCCTGACACCAGGTCCACAAAGCTGGCAGGGGTTATCTTCACATCGATGTTTGCAAGCTCCTTCAGCCTTCTGGTGTGGTCCTCGGAGATTATGCTGCCCACCTCCTTCAGAACCTCCCTGTCCTGAGGATTGGGAAAGTCTGCATAGTCCACCTTTTTGCCGGAGAGTATCTCCACAAAACGTATTGCATCCTCTATGGGAAAGAGCAGGGTAGCGCTTCCGCTGAGGGCTCCGTACAGGCTGGCATAGGAGCCAACCATGGCGATGCCCTCACCGCCCACCAGGTTGGGGAAGTTCTCCACCTCCTCCACCACCGGGCCCTCTATATTAATGCTTGTGTCTGTTCCGGTAATCTTTTTAACTGCGCTGGCAAGCTCAGTCACGCTCCTGTGGCAGGTTGAGCGGAAGGCATTTACCACCTCCTGCTTCACAGACACCGCAAGCTCCACACTTTTTCCGTCTTCCTCAAGAGTTTCCACCGCCTTCTGCACAGCTTCGAGGATTTCCCTGTTCTCATAGGGCTTCTGAATGAAATCGCCGGCGCCGAACTTGAGGCTGGCAATGGCGCGCTCCAGACTTGCATAGGCGGTTATCATTATTACGTAAATGCTCCTGTCCTGCTCCTTTATTTTTTTCAGGAGCTCGACCCCGTCCATGTCAGGCATCATTATATCGGTTATTACTATTCTGAACCCGTCTGCTTTCAGCTTCTCCAGCGCCTCTGCGGCAGAGCTGGCCACCTCCACCATGTAGCCGTTCTTTTCCAGAAGCTTCCTCAGGCTCAGCCGTATGAGCTCCTCGTCATCCACCACGAGAATTTTTGGCTTCATCAACCAGTCCTCCACCCGGAACTGCATGATTATATGCAGAAACCCCTATATTAAGGTTAAGCCCATTTCAAACTTTTCCACGGTAGTCTGCGCTTAACCTCTGGTGCTCCTATGACATACGAATGGGTGCGCGTGCAGAGGGAGGACTTCTCGGTGGAGGAGGAGATAAACCGGGTGAGGGCGGTGTCGAAGCGAATAGGCGGTGTGGTCACCTTCCTGGGCACTGTGCGCGACTTCTCTCGCGGCAGGGATGTGGAAAAGCTGGAGTTTGAGTACTATCCGGGCATGGCTGAGAAGAAGCTTGAGGAGATTCGCCAGCTCGCAAAAAAGAAGTTTGACCTGATTGAGGTCTCGGTGGTGCACCGCTATGGAGAGCTGGGGACAGGTGAGAATATAGTGCTGATCGTTGCCGCCGCAGAGCACAGAAAGGACGCTTTTGAGGCATGCCGTTTCGTTATAGATGAGCTCAAGAAGCATGTGCCCATCTGGAAGAAGGAGTACACGGCAGGGGGAGAAGTCTGGGTGGAGGAACACCCGTAGGGCGTCAAGTATAAATAGAGGGAGGGGGAAATAATTCAGGAGGTGGAGACATGGCGGACATAAGGGAGTTTAAAGCTGATGTTACCATCAAGATAGACTATGACAAGTGCAAGGGTCATGGAGAGTGTGTGGACGTATGTCCTGCAGAGGTTTATGAACTTGTGGAGGGTAAGAGCACCGCCCCGCGCGTGGCTGACTGCATTGAGTGCTGCGCCTGCGTGGAGGCATGCCCGGAGGGAGCGATAGAACACAGCTCGTGCTGAGGTCGTGGCGTGAGGCTGCTCGCGCTTGAGAATGCGGAGGGGGAGCACTTAGGCTGTTTTGAGGAGTTTGCAGAGGCTCGGGGTATCGGTGTGGAGTACCGCCATCTGTGGCGGGGAGACGGCCTGGAAGGTGCTCTGGAGTATGACCTGATTGTGATTCTTGGCGGACCAATGAGCGTCAACGACAGGCAGGAGTACCCCTACCTCGCAGAGGAGGAGGCGCTTATAAAGCGCGCTATGGCGGCTGATAAACCGGTGCTGGGAGTCTGCCTGGGGTCGCAGCTCATTGCCAGCGCCCTCGGGGCGAGGGTGTACCCAGGAGAGGAGAAGGAACTCGGGTGGTATCCCATAACGCTGACCGATGAGGGAAGAAGGGACGAGGTTTTCTCCGCCTTTCCCCCGCGCCTTGAGGTTTTCCACTGGCACGGTGAAACCTTCGACCTTCCGCGCGAAGGCAGGTTGCTCGCAAGCTCGGAGCTGTATCCCCATCAGGCATTCCGTGCTCGCAAAAGCTACGCACTGCAGTTCCACCTTGAGGTCACGGAGGAGATGGTGCGCGAGTGGTCCGGAGAAGTGCCCGAAAGGCGGGAGGAGATTCTCCAGAACCTGGAGGAGCGGGTGAGGGAGCTCAACCGCTGGGCCGAGGTCTTCTTTGACAGGTGGCTGCACCTGTGCTTTCCGGACAGCTTTTGAGCCCGTACAGATGCCAGCTTAAATCCTTTTGTTTTATTTACCCGGAAAAGTCCGAAAATTTTATATCGAATTAAACATTATAATTTAACGATGCCTCCCATAGTTTCAGTTATAGGCAGGAAGAAGGCCGGGAAGACCACCGTGATGGAGCGCCTGATCGCGGCGCTCAAGGCGAGAGGCTACCGCGTGGCCACTGTGAAACACCACATCCACTATGGATTCAGCATGGACATGCCTGGCAAGGATACCTGGAGACATGCCGCCGCCGGTGCAGATGTTGTGGCGATATCTTCTCCGGACCGCCTTGTTCTGATGCGCACTACCCCCAGGGAAATGTTCCTCACCGATATTGTAGGGAGGTACATGGGGGATATGGATGTGGTGCTAACCGAAGGCTACGCGAGGGCCGAGACGCCCAAGATACTGGTCGCAACCGGCGAGGAGGACCTGAAGCTCTTCACGGGAGCCGCGGGTGGTGAGATAGTTGCAGTGGTGAGCGACGCTGAAGTGGAGGCGGAGTGCCGGGTCTTCGGATTCGACGACATTGAGAGGCTGGCCGAATTCGTTGAGGAGAGGTTCCTGCGCCATGGTGCGTGATACGGTGCTCACGGAGCGCCAGATTGAGGTGCTCAGGCTCAAGGCTCAGGGGCTGAGCACCAGCGAGATTGCAAGGCGCCTGGGCACGACGGTGGCAAATGTTTCGGCCACTGAGAGGAAGGCGAGGGAGAACATAAGACGTGCTGAGAACACCCTGAGGCTTGTGAGGATGCTTGAGGCGCCCCTGAGTGTTGTTATAAAGCCTGAGACGGACCTGAACGAAGCCGTGCGTGAAATATACCGCCGGGCGGATGAGGCGGGGATATGGATATCCTACAGCTTTCCGTCGCTGGCGGTGCTCATACAGCAGGGTGCCGGAGAGAAGATAAGGGGCAGGAGGGTGCTCTCGGAGATTGAGGTTGCAATCACGCGAGAGGGTGAGGTCATGGTGATGTAGAGCTTTCCAGGAAGCTCCTGAGCTTCTTCAGCATCTCCCGAATTTCCTCCGGCAGAGCTTCTGAGAGCCTCTCCGCCTCTATTGCGTCCAGCACCTGAAGCGCCTTCTGCGCGTTTCCCCTTCTGAGATGAAACGCCAGGTGCAGCGGTAGAAACTCAAACCTCTCGGGGATGGAGCGAATCAGCTGCTCCGCCTCCTCATCCCTTCCCTCCATCCACAGCTTTATGGCTTTCAGGGCCTGGGACTGTTCCCGCATCCCCATGTCCCTGAACCATTCAATTACCTCTTCGCTCAGCTCATCTTCGCCCCCAAAAAGGGCGGTGTTGAAGGCCGCAAATCTTTCCCGGATAACCTCCAGGGGCGGCGTCTCCATCCAGCTGGTGAGCATGAAGCTTGCTGTGCGCCAGGGATATTCGCGGTGGAGCTCTTCCAGGATTCTCATGTACTCTTCATCCCCCTGGAAGTACAGCAGCTGGGCAAGGCACATCCTCAGGTCGAAGCTCTCCGGATACCTCTCCACACCCTCCCTTGCGGTGCGCAGCGCCTCCTCCAGTCTCCCGGAGCTGAGCAGCAGCAGCGCTTTAGTCACGTAGGCGTCGTGGTTCTGCTTCTGAATCAGCCCGTCCAGCAGCGCCTCGGCTCTCGCAAAGTCTCCCAGCGCGTAGAGAGCCTGCGCCTTCAAAATCAGCGCCCTGTCGCCGGCGCCCTTCTCGCAGGCGGTTTCAGCACACTTCAGGGCAGAGTCTGCCCTGCCCTGCTCCAGATACCACATACCCCTCTTTATGTATTCCTCCGGACTCCATCTCCTGGGCTTTTCTCCCGCAGCCCACTTCCTTATACTTTTAGCTCTGTCCTTAAGCGCCCTCTTCCTGTACTCCTCTCCAAAGACCTCAGCTCCGTAGATGTAGGCCAGCCTGCGGATTCTGACCTTGCCCACGCGCTCTATGGTTTTGTCAAAGGCTCTCCGCACGAAGGCGAGGTCTCCGCACTCCCTGCAGGCCTTCAGAAATCCGATAAAAATCTCCTCCTCCCTCCTGTTCCTCAGTTTCAGCTTCAGGAAGCTTTTGAGAAAGGCATCGTTCCTCTCGATGCTGTATATAATGGGCACAGCCTTTCTGAGCAGCTCCCCGAAGTCTCTCCCGCTTCGCAGCACCTTCTTCATCAGCCGAACAGCAACCTCGGGCTCTTCTTTTGCAAGCTTATCTGCCAGTTGCGGTGCCCCTGAGAGAATCATCAAGGCAAGCTCGTCCTTCCTGGAGGAGCGTGAACTCAGAATCAGCTTCAGGTTCTCATAGGCAGGGCGTGGCTCGTCCACAAACCTCAGAAAATTTCGCAGCGAGCCTATGGATGAGACCCCGTGGTTTTTCAGCAGATGGTTGAGAAACTGCTGGTTCCAGGGCGGGGGAAGGGGATGCCACACGCGATAGGTCTGCTTCAGCAGCCTCCTCTTGGCCGGAAGGGAAAGTCCGCTGTAAAGAGCCCTCCTGGTGAGCTCTGCCAGACAGTAGGGGTCGAAAACACACTCCTCTCCAAACTCCTCCAGAATCTCCTTAATTACGCCGGTGTCTTCCTCCACCTCGGCGAACTCCAGCAGGTTCATAGCTCTTTTTATAATGCGATGGTTTTAAAACCTTTCTCACCGCCCCCGGTTGGAGGGCACAAGGAGCAGCCTATGGCAGCACACACTCCGCCCTGCGGTAGTAGCCAACGCCGGCGCAGCTTCTGCACATGCGCGTGCCGTTTTCGCCTATGCTGAGCTTCTCGGGCACCAGCTCGCCGCAGGAGGAGCAGCGTACTATCGCTGAGTTCTCAAAGAGCGCCTCCATCTCAATCTTCACCGGCTCCACATCGAGCCACTCCTCATCCAGGTGCAGGAGCTCCTGCGCAAGCACGTGCTCCTCTTGCCTGGTCAGCTTCCCCTCGCGGAGCATCCACTTCTTCATGAGTGCGGAGTGCCTCCATGCGTCGCGGCGCAGGGCTACGCGGTACCCCTGCCCTGTGTCCACCCTGCCCACGGTCAGGGCAAGCTTGCCGTAGTTTTCCACAAAGGCGTTGCCGTGCCCCAGCGTAGCACCGGTTGCTGCCTGCATGCCGTCTGCGAGACAGCGAGCTGTCTCGCTTATGGCAATGAGCTTCTTGCTCCCCCGCCTGGTGCCAAGTTTTTTAAGCGCCAGCGTGGCCATGCGCACGCCCAGCGCTATCCCCGGCGCCAGGTGGCCGTGCAGCTTCTCAGCCAGCTCCACAACCTCTTCTTCCCTCAGCTCCATGAGCAACACCTCACATGAACAGATGAACCTTCACCCTTTCCCCCCGCCTTGTATCCCGCTCCAGTATGGCATAGCCGTCCACCAGGGCGCTGCGCAGGTTGGATGCAATTGCAGAGACGTTATACTTATCACCGCTCTTCATCAGGGGCATCTCGCTTCCTTCGAAGCCAACCGGCTTTGCGAGGCCGTCTTCAAGGTGAACAAACACCAGGTTTGCGATGTCTGGCGAGTCGGTGTCTTTTCTGGAGAGCAGTATGTCTTCTGTTATCCTGGCGTAGAGGAAGGGTTCCTCCACTCTTCCCAGGAAGTACCTGCGCAGATGAAGCTGAGCAGCCACAAGAGCGCCGGTGGGCTTGCCCGGCAGCGCAAACACGGGCGTGTTTTCCACCACGCCAACTGCTATGGGCTTGCCGGGCCGCGTCCTGACCTTGTAGAACACCACCCTGCCGAGTTCTTCAATAGCGCGGAGTACATAGTCCCGCTTCCCCACACTTACACCGCCGCTCGTGACAACGCAGTCGTAGTGCTCTGCAGCCTCTGCGATGGCGCGCCTGGTTGCCCCGTAATCGTCCTGGATTGCACCCAGATAGTCTGTCTCGCACCCCCACTTCTCCAGCAGCGCGAGCACCACAAAGGAGTTTATGTCTCTGATTATTCCGCGGGCTATTTCATTGCCTGTTGCAAGCACTGCCACACGGGGTCTGCGGTACACCTCAACCTCTTCTATACCCATGCCGCACAGAATCCCGAACTCCTGCGCCCTTATCCTGGTTTTAGCCTTCAGGATGACCTCACCCCGCCGGTAGTTGCTCCCCCGGGGCACCACCTTTGTGCCCTTCTCGATTGGTACACCGTACAGCCTGTCACCCTCCACACGCGCATCTTCAAGCCGGAGCACGCAATCAGCACCCGGAGGCAGAAACGCTCCGGTGGCGATGTACATCGCCTCGCCCCTGCGAAGCTGTGGCAGGGTTTCGTAGGCATCACCCGCATAGATGCTTCCCACGATGCGCAGCGGATAGTGCTCCGCATCGCTGCTGCGCATGGCGTACCCGTCGTAACTTGCGATGTCCCGGGGCGGTGAATCTTCTGCTGCAACCACATCCTTTGAAAGCTCCCTGCCCGGGAGGGAGGTGTCCACCCCCACAGCTTCACAGGAACGGTTGAAATAGTACCTTTCTCTCAGGGCATCCACGAGCTCCCGTGCTCTGAGCAGAGGCACAAGGGTTTCCATCCGGTGCCACCTGTAAACGTTTATATTTAAATCAGTAGTTTTTTTAAACGATTTAATATAAAAAGGTTTTTATAAAAAAATTTTTATAAAGTGGTGAAGCGGCAGACTAATTTTTTAAAGGATGTTTTACACTATTTTCAAACATTTATCAGGATGCAACTGTTATAATATACATAAAAGAGTTTTAATCATGTTTCAAATGTCGAAACACAATTATTTTATATAATTATACTTCTAAAAATCTTTTTATTTGACTGAATAAAAATTTTAAAATGTCGAAGGCAGGAGTGTGGTGGAATGAATCTTTCGAGGAGGGAATTTTTAAAAAAGTCGAGCCTTATAGCAGGAATGGCTGCTCTTGGCTCGCAGGTGGTTTCGCTGGGCAGCGTAGCTGCCGAAGCGAGCAGGGCTCAGGGCAGTGTAAAGCAGGTCGCCACTGCAGTAAGCGAAGACGTGCTCATACCCAGCACCGACGTAATGTGCGTAAACTTCTGCGGAATAAGGGTGCGCAGGGTAAACGGCGTTATACGCGCCATCTACGGCAATCCCGCAAGCCCCTACAACGTGGGGCACCTGTGTCCCAAGGGGCAGAGCGGTCTCTTCGACGTTTACAACCCCTACAGGATAAAGGCGCCGCTCAAGCGCACCAACCCTGACAAGAGTCCCGACGCAGACCCCAAGTGGAAGGAGATAAGCTGGGAGGAGGCCTTCGAAGAGGCTGCAAGGATGATAAAAGAGGCGATGGACTACGACCCGCGTTCAATAACCTTCCTGTGGGGGCACGGCAAGTACCTGGTGCAGGACAAGTTCCTCAAGGCCTTTATAAACGAGGCCATAGGCTCGCCCAACAACGTTCACAGAACCACTGTCTGCGAGGCCGCGCGCCACGTGGCGGATGAGCTAACCTGGGGCGGGCACGGCTTCCTGCCTGACCTGGAGTACACGGAGTACTACCTTAACATGGGGGCGAACTTCACAGAGGCTGAGCAGTGGGCGCGATGGCTGGACAGGGTCTGCATGAAGCGCGTCGTCGAGGACGGGATGAAGCTGGTGGTGGTTGAGCCCAGGCTGAGCAACCTCGCTGCCAAGGCTACGGAGTGGATACCCATAAAGCCGGGCTCAGATGTGGTCTTCCTGCTTGCGATGGCGAGGGAGCTCATAGCTCAAGGCTATGTGGACGAGGAGTTCCTGAAGGAGTACACCGACGCGGTGTATCTTGTGGGCGAGGATGGGAAGTTCCTCAGGGACGAGGACGGCAACCCCCTGGTGTGGGACAGCAATGCCCAGAAGGCGGTGCCCTACGACGAGGCGGAGGAGATACTGCTGGACGGCAGGGTTACCGTCGATGGAAAGGAGTACCGCACCTCCTTCAGGGTCTTCAAGGACTACCTGTTCCAGAACGTTGACCTGAGCGAGGCTGAGGAGATTACTGGCATACCCGCGGAGACGATAATGAGAGTGGCAAAGGAGTTCGGAGAGCACGCCAGGATAGGCTCCACAATAGAGCTTGAGGGCAAAAAGCTCCGCTACCGTCCTGTAGCTATTCACACCTTCCGCGGGATGAGCGCCAGAGAGTACGGCACCCAGAACTGGCGAGCGGCGCTCATGGTGCAGATGCTGGTAGGAAACTTCGACGCCGTGGGCGGGCTCATGCTGCACAAGGCCAATCCGGACTACAAGAACATGAAGCCCGGCAAGTGCGAGTACCCGCCCAGTAAGGTGGACCTCTCAGAGAGCGTCTTCTACCCGCATGGGACGCACAATGTGGCGCAGCAGCCCCACCTCACCTACCTGGAGCCCGAGAAGTACGGCCTGCCCTACAAGCCAAAGCTTCAGATAGTTTATGCCACCAACAGGCTGTTCTCCACCTCGGACGTGGAGAAGCAGATAGAGGGCGCAAAGAAGGTGAAGCAGATAGCAATAGACATCGTGCTGAGCGAGCAGACACAGATGAGCGACCTTGTGCTGCCGAACAAGAGCTACCTGGAGTGCTGGCACTTCTCCCCAACCCGCTGGACCCCGGGCACGAGCCACAGCGCAATACGCCAGCCCATAGTCAACGCCTACAACCTGCCCCACCAGGACTTCGATATCCTGATGATACTCGCAGACAAGGCGGGCATACTCGACAGGTACATTGAGGGAATGCACAAGAAGTGGAAGTTCAAGAAGGGCGAGTTCAACCCGCTCAGGAGCAGGTACCAGGAGCTCAAGGCAAAGAACGGCGGCAGCCTTGCGGGCAAGAAGGACGCGGAGGAGCTGAGCAGGCTCTCTGTCAAGATACTCTGGGAGAAGAAAACTAAGAAGCCCTTCGACTACGCGCTTAAGCACGGGCTGGTTGCGAAGACTGTGGACGTGGAGCACAGGTATCTTAAAGACGCGGAGAAGTTCAGAGGCAAGGGCAGGCCCAAGATGCACTTCTATGCGGAGCAGCTGGTGCATACTCGCGAAAAAGTGCTGGAGATAATGAGCAGGGAGAGCAGGGTCAGGAGGGTCTTCGAAGAGTGGTACGAGGCGAGTGGCGACGAGCTTGAGAAGCTCATTGAGATAAAGCTCTCGCCCTTCCCAAGGAAGGAGCATGCATTGCCAACACCCCACAGGAAGGCCAAGGAGTACCCGCTGTACCTGATAACCTACAAGCGCATGTACAGGAACCAGGCCAATCCAGATGCTCTAAACCCGGTGCTAAACGAGGTTGCCCACGACTCCAGCTACAACTACGTGCTCATAAATCCAGCCAAGGCGAAGGAGCTTGGAATCAAGGACGGCGACGAGGTGTGGATAGAGAGCAGGATAGGCAAGGTCAAAGCCAGGGCAAAGCTCAGCGAGGGTATTCGCCCGGACACCGTCGCGGTGAGCTACCACTACGGGAGATTTGCAAGGAGTTTTCCGGAGTATGCCAGGAAGGGGACAGCGATAAACCTGGTGCTGGAGCTGCACCCTGACATGATTTCAGGGCACAACAGCTTCCTGGACACCAAGGTTAAGGTGTACAGGGCGTGAGGAGGTGGTGTAGATGGTGAGATACGGCCTGGTTATAGACCTGGCGAAGTGCATAGGCTGCAGGAGCTGCGTCGCCGCGTGCAAAGTTGAGAACATGGTCCAGCCGGGGAACTACTGGAACTTTGTGCTCGAGTACGAGCAGGGAAAGTATCCCAGCGTTCGCAGAATCTTTGTGCCAATGAACTGCCAGCACTGCGAGAATCCGCCCTGTGTTAAGGCGTGCCCCGCGAAGGCGATAAGCAAGAACGAGTACGGCGTGGTGCTCATAGACTATGAAAAGTGCAGGGGCTACCGCTACTGCATCGCCGCCTGTCCCTACGGAGTAATCCACTTCATAGACAAGGAGAAGACCCTCTACCCCAACGGCGAGAAGACGCCCTACGAGGCTCTGCCAGCTGAGGCGAGGCACCCCCTGCACAGGAAGAAGCCGGGCGTTGCCGAGAAGTGCACCCTGTGCTGGCACCGCATCGAGAAGGCGTTGAAGGAGGGCAAGAAGCCGGGTAGTGACTACGACACCTCACCTGCGTGCGTACCCGTGTGCCCCGCAGGAGCGAGGTACTTCGGCGACCTCGACGACCCCAGCAGCGAGGTTTCAAGGCTCATAGCGAGCAGGCGAGCTATTCAGCTCAAGAAGGAGTACGGCACGAGGCCGCAGGTGTACTACCTGGTGTGAGGTGATAAAGATGAGGTTTAAAGTTGCGGCTCTCCTTGCGATCGCAATGCTGCTGCTCTTCGCAGCCTGCGCCCAGAAGCAGGAGACGGTGGTCAGGGAAGTTGAGAAGGAGGTGCCCGTGAACCTCTGGGAGACTGCGGAGAAGATAAGAAGCGGCGAGATAGACGTGGGCGAAGAGTACGGCATGGAGCTTGGCAAGAGGTGGCACAACATCCATGCGGAGGTTCTCGGGCTTAAGTGCAGCTACTGCCACATCTCCGGCTATGCGGACGACTTCCTGTACCAGCGGAAGTACAAGCTTCCTGTGCGGGGTGCTCCTGGCGTGGTGGACAGGGCTATTTGCCTCGGATGCCACAAGCAGGACGGACCTGCGAGAGAGCTGTACATGAACGCAGGAGTAGAGGGTGCGGTGAATCCCTGAGCACCCCTTTAATTTTTTAAGGTGTGAGCATGTTCGCCGAGATAGCGCTGAGGAGGAGTACGATATACGCCTTCCTGAGCAGCTTCTACAACTCCGTGCCAAAAGAGGAGTTTGTGGCAAAGATGCTGAGTGAGGGCTTTCAGAAGGAGCTCAGGGCGCTGGCGCAGCTTGCCGGGGGAGAGCTGAGGGAAGGTGCGGAGCTCCTGGAGCAGTTTCTTAAGCTGAACAGGGAGAGGGAGCTGGAAAAGCTGACCGAAGAGCTGGCGGTTGAGTTCACGAGGCTCTTCAGGGGCATCAAGAAGGGCTACTCCCCTCCGCCGCCCTACGAGTCGGTTTACCTGGGCGAGGACAGGGTGATGGGCGAGGCGACGCAAAAGGTGATGAGCAAGTACCTCAAGGCAGGGTTTGCGCTGAACGAGGAGTACGGCGGGCCGCCGGACTACATAGGCACAGAGCTTAAATTCCTTGCGCTGGCGAGCTACCGCGAGGCGGAGAGCTGGAGGAAGGGCGACAGAAAAGAGGCGCTGCGCCTGCTCGAGGTGCAGAAGAGCTTCCTGGAGGAGCACATCTTGGCCTGGGTCCCCAGGTTCTGCGATGTTGTGCTCCAGGAGGCTGAGAGCGACTTTTACCGCGGCGTGGCAAAGCTGACGAGAGGCTACCTCAGCCTGGATGCGGAGCAGCTGAAGGAGGTTCTGGAATTAGCGGAGAAGGAAGAGGCGTAAAGCTTGAGGAGGCGCTGGAGCGCGCGGTGGCGATTCACGGCCACCTGGCGCCGGGGATAGCGCTGGGTGTGCGCATGGCGAGCATTGCCATGCAAAAGCTGGGCAACCCAAAGCCCGGAAAGGGTTTGACAGGTGTGGCTGAGACCAGGGTCTGCCTCCCAGATGCTCTCATGGCGGTCGCCGGCACAACGCCTGGCAATGGCAATCTCATAATCTACGACCTGGGCAAGCTCGCCTTAGCAATAGCACGCTATCCCTCGGGCGAGGGATACCGCGTGGCGCTTAAGAGCGAGGCCGCTGCGCAGAGCGAGGCTTTGAACACCTTCATGTACCGCAGGGCTAAGCTCAGCCATGAGGAGAGGGATTCTCTCGCCAGGCTCTTTCTGGAGATGGACGCTGGTTACTTCAGGGTGGAGAGGATAAGGCTGACCCTGGACCTGAAGCCAATACGCACGCCAATAGCGAGGTGCCCCTCCTGCGGAGAGCTCCAGCCTCAGGGGTTTATGCACGACGGCGTGTGCAGGCCCTGCGCAGGCGATGGCTACTACGAAAAGGTAGAGGAGGTGAGGCTCAATGCTGGGGCAGAATGAGCTTCTTGTGATCCTCGCCATAGCCCTGCTGCTCTTCGGCGGTAGCAGGCTGCCGGAGCTGGCACGCTCCCTGGGCAGAGCCAGGGTGGAGTTTAAGCGCGGCATGAGGGAAGAGGAGGATGGGAAAGAAAAAAATCCAGAGTTAGATACTGCCGGTTGAGGCGACAGTGGAGAACAGCGAGATGTATAAAACAATTTTAAAAATTTAAAAAATTTTTACTGGTCACTCTTTTTGTTTGTTTTGAGATGCGATTTAATCTGCTCTTCATAGGCCTTCTGATGCTCCTGTCGGCCTGCATTGCTGGGGATAATGCGGTTGAGGTCAACTTCAGTGACAGGGTTCAGGTAATGAATTATATGGAAGAGGATGCGGTTATTGTAGGTGTTTCCAACATCCTATCTCCGGCGGAAACTGTAGCCTACTATGAGGACCTCTTCAGCTACCTCTCGGAGAAGCTCGGGAAAAAGGTAAAGCTGGTGCAGCGCAAGAACTATGCGGAGATGAACGAACTCCTCCGGCTTGGGAGGGTGGACGCAGCCTTTGTTTGCTCCCGTGCATACATCTCCGGAGCGAGACAGTTCGGGCTTGAGCTACTCGCCGTACCTGTGGTATACGATGCGGGACCTGTTTACTACTCCTACATAATAGTGAACAGGGACAGCGACATATACGCCTTCGAAGAGCTCCGCGGAAGGAGCTTTGCCTTCTCGGACCCCCTCTCAAACTCCGGCGAGCTGTATCCCAGGTACCTGCTCGCGAGGATGAACGAGACCCCGGACACCTTTTTCTCCCACTACTTCTACACCTACAGCCACGACAAGAGCATCGAGGCTGTGGCCTCTGGCATAGTGGACGGCGCTGCAGTGGACAGCTTAATATGGGACTACAAGAACATAACCGAGCCCTGGCTTACCTCGCGTACGAGGATAATCAACGTCTCGCCCCCCTTCGGCATCCCACCTGTTGTGGCAAGTCCTTACAGCGATAAAGAGCTGACAGAAAAGATAAGGAAAATTCTTCTAAACATGCACCGGGATGAGGAAGGGAGAAGGATTCTTGAAAAGCTCCACATAAAGCGCTTTATCTCACCTGAAAACATATCCTATGCTTCAATAGAAGAGATGCTGGAGGTGGTAGATGGAAATGCCGGATAGCGCAAAGCTTGGGGTCAGGGCAAAATTTGTTCTTGCGATAATCCTCGCCCTTTTTGTACTCGGCCTGCTCTCGGCGGTTATAATGCAGACCCTGTTGAAGGAGGTACTGCTTGAGGCGCAGGCAAAGGACGGAATTCTGCTGGGTGAAAACCTTGCCACGGCAATTACAGAGCCGCTGCTCACCGAAGATGTGGTGTCCCTGCATCGCATGCTGAGAGAGTTTAAAAGCAGCAGGGAAGATGTGGCCTATTTATATGTGCTCAACAGTGATGGGGAGGTTGTTGCGAGCACCTTCACTGATGGCTTTCCGCGGGGGCTGCTGAGAATAGGAGGAGGGGTCACAACAATAAAAACCGAGACAGGAGAGCACATTCGCGACTTCGCCATACCTGTGCTCGGAGGCAGGGCAGGGGAGCTTCACCTGGGTCTGACAGAAGAGCTCATCAGAGCGAGGGTGGCCGAGGCGGTGCAGCGGCTATTTCTCTGGGTGCTCCTCCTCGTACCCGTGGCTGTGGGTGTGGGGTACGTGATGGGAAGCTTTATAACCTCTCCCATGAAGGAGCTCGAAGCTGGAGTAAGGGCTCTGGAAAGGGGAGAGCTTGACTACAGGATAAAACCGAAAAGCAGAGATGAGTTTGCTCTCCTTGCGGAAGCCTTCAACAGCATGGCCGCAGAGCTCAAAGCCAACATGGCGGAGCTGAAGAGATACTCCAGCTCCCTGGAGAGGCTGGTTGAAGAGCGCACCAGAGAGCTCCTGCTACTTCAGAGGGTCAACAACCTTCTGAACAGCGGTGCAAGTATGCAGGAGATACTGGATGAGATTACCAGGGGTGTGGTGGAGGTGTTCGGCTATGATTCCTGCGCCGTGCACCTGCTGGTGGGCAGTAAGCTCATCTGCCGGAGCTACTACATGGATTCGGCGCTTGTGGAAAAACTTGAAAGACTCACCGGTTGTAAAGCCTACGGTTATGAGATGGAACTCACGCCTGAAAACCCGATAAGCGGGATAGTCGCAAAAAAAGAACCTTTTCTAACCGATGACATAGAAGCGCTCATAAAGCTCCACACCAGGGACACGAAAATAAGGGCTCTCGCGAAGGTCATCTCAAAGATGGTGCCGGCGCGTTATGGTCTGGGAGTCCCCCTCCTGTCAAAAAACAGGGTTGTGGGGGTGATCGGAATAGGAAGCAGGACACCGCTGAGGGAGGGTGACATAGAGAGGCTCACCAGCTTTGCCTCGCAGGCAGGTATTGCGGTTGAGAAGGCCATGCTTGAGGAGAAGCTTCTGGAATACTCCCGCGAGCTTGAGAAGAAGGTGGAGGAGCGCACCAGGCAGCTGCTGCATGCGGAGCGCCTTGCCACGATAGGCACCCTTGCCTCCGGTGTGGCTCACGAGATAAACAACCCTGCCACAAGCATCCTGCTGGATGCAGAGCGGATTCTGGAGGAGAACCCGGATGACAGCGAGGTCAGGGGGATAGCTGAAGGCATAGTGAAGCAGGTGGAGAGGATTCGGAGAATCACAAGGAACCTTCTCCTGTTCTCACGACAGAGCGGGTTTGAACCCAGGGAGGTGGACCTGAACAGGGTAATTGAAGACGCTCTGGAGATGCTCAGAACGAAGCTTAAAAAGGTAAAAGTTGAGAAAAGGCTGGATAACCTGCCTCCTATCTATGGGGACCCTGCTCAGCTTCAGCAGGTGTTTGTGAATCTCATACTCAACGCTGCCCAGGCCATGCCTGACGGAGGTAGACTTATCCTGGAAACTAAGGCGGGAAGCGGAGAAGTAATCACCCGTGTGAGCGATACCGGCGTTGGCATACCCGGGGAGCATCTCAACAGGATCTTCAATCCCTTCTTTACCACGAAGAGGCCGGGCGAGGGTACAGGGCTTGGACTGAGCATTTGTCTCGGCATAGTTGAGCGCCACAAGGGTAAAATAGAGGTTGAGAGCAGAGTAGGAGAAGGGACAACATTTACCCTTCGCCTGCCAGTGAGGTGAGAAGGCTTGCCCCGTGTGCTTGTGGTTGACGACGACGATGCCGTGTGCAGAAGTTTGAAGCAGACGCTGGCCTCAAACGGCTTTGAGGTGGATGCAGTCAACTCCCCGATAAAGGCGCTGAAGCTTCTGCGCAGCAACATCTATGATATCGCAATCTACGACCTGGTGATGCCTGAGGTGGATGGAATAGACCTCCTCAGAGAAACAAAAAAGATAAACTCCACCCTGCCGGTGGTTGTGATAACCGCCTTCGCAACGATAGACAGCGCCGTTGAGGCGATGAGGCGGGGGGCAAGCGATTACATAGAAAAGCCCTTCAGGACCAGAGAACTGCTCGTGGTGGTGAGACGCGCCCTGGAGGAGACCAGATTCAGAAAGAGTCTCCGGGAACTGTGCACCAGCAGAGAGGTGGAAGAGGTTATAAGCTCTCTGAACTCGCCCCTGAGGAGGCTCATACTCAGCCACCTCGCTGAAAGCAGGAAGAGGCTGAGCTTCACCCAGCTCCAGCGAAGCGTCGGTGAGAGGGACCCTACAAAGTTCAACTTCCATCTCAAGAGACTTAAAGAAGCAAAGCTCGTGGTGCAGGATGAAGACAGGCGATATATACTCACAGACAGGGGCAGGAGGGCACTGGAAGCTATAAACAAGCTTGCGGAGCTCGCATAGCATGCTCCGCGAACCTGTTCTGCTCATCTCGGGCATAGCGGCCGGAGCTTTGCTGAGCGGGCATGTTCCCGGCTATGTTTCAAAGCTCGCTCCCGTCTTTCTGGTACTCATGCTCTGGGGTGCGATGCTCACCCTTCCTCCGGCAAGAGTGTTCTCTGTGATGCAGAACAGACGTGTTGTGGTTTTGAACCTGCTCGTGAACTTCACCGTAATTCCGGTTCTTGCATTTTTGATGAGCCTCAGATTCGCCTCCCAGCCGGAGCTTATGCTGGGTCTTTTCCTGTACCTTGCTCTCCCATGCACCGACTGGTTTCTCACCTTCACCTCCATGGCAAGGGGCAGCGTGGCACAGGGTGTTCTCCTGATTCCGGTAAATTTATCACTTCAGCTTGCACTCCTCCCCCTATACCTGCTGCTTTTTTACGGTGCCTCAGTGCCCTTCAGCTGGAAGCTTTTTGCAGAGACCCTTCTACTTTTCTTCCTCCTGCCACTGCTGATGGCGTTCGCCTCAAAAAGGGTGTTTCCGTCAAAGTTAAATCTGCTCATCTCAAGAGCTCAGACGCTATTCCTGAGTCTGGCGGTGATGTGCATACTCGCATCCCAGCAGAGCATATATCGGAGCACCCTGGAGCTTTTTCCTGTTTTTGGCCTGGCAATCGTCTACTTTGCCCTGGTCCTCCCGCTCAGCCATCTTTTGAGCAGAATTTTCAACCTCAAGAGGGAGGAGGCGATTCTTCTCTACTTTACCACTTCTGCTCGAAACTCACCGGTAGCGCTGGCAGTGGCCATGGGCACATTCCCGGGCATGCCGCTTATCCACACTCTCCTCGCTCTTATGCCGGTGATAGAGGTTCCAGTCCTGGTACTGGTGGCGAGGTTTCTGTCAGTTAAGCGCTGAGCAGCTCTTTTTATCTGTACCACTTCCGGGGTGCAGCGCTGCCTTCTCTGACTACCTGCCCTTCTCAAGCCTGAGAAGCAGCCTCTCAACTATTGCCCGGCCGTTTCCGGTAAGAGAATACTGCCCGGCTCTGTTTTTGCTTATTATTCCCGCATCCATCAGGACGCGAAGGTGAAAGCTCAGCTTGGAGGGGTCATCCATTTGTATGTTCCTGGCTATTTCAGAAAAGCGGCTGAGACCTGCGTATAAAAGGTAAAAGGCTATGCTCTTGCGTATTGGATTCGAAAGAGCCTTTATCACTGTGTCGCTGATTTTTGCCTCAATTCGGCGCTCAAGCCTGGCTTCCTCCAGGGTTTTCTTCACGATGCTTATAAGCTCCTCCACATTGAAGGGCTTCACGAGCACATCGCACGCTCCAAGCTTCATGGCCTCCACAACATCGCTGATTGAGGGAAAGGCGCTTATTATTATAACCCTGGTCTCCGGCGAAAGTCTGCTGATTTCATCAAGAGCCCTGAGGCCGCCCATATCAGGCAAAACAAGGTCGAGCAGCACCAGATCCGGATTTTCCTCGATAAGCATGTTTATACCATCGGCAGCACTTTCCGCAGTTACCACATCAAAACCGCTCCTGCGGAGCGCCTTTTCCAGAACACCCGTTGTGTGCCTGTCGTCATCAACTATCAGTATTTTGCTCATTTTCCCCCATCATGCATTGCCACAGACCCGGCTAATCCTCTTCCTTCATTCCCCGCCTGAACTCCACCCTGGCTCTGCCCAGGGAGCGCGCAAGCCCGGGCAACCTGCTCCCTCCGAAAAGAAGGAGCACCAGCACAAGCACCACCAGGAGCTCAGCGTTTCCCACAAGCATAATATCACCTGTATCACCTTTTGAATATTCAGTCCTTAAAACTTTATTTTAAAAGAAATTTTATATAAAGGGAATTTTATATTAAACGATAAATAAGTAAAATTTTAAAAAACCCGTAGCACGGTTAGAGGAAAAGATGTCTGGGCACAGAACTATCTACTGGACGTTATCCCTGCTGGTTATATTTGCAGGATGTGTATCCGGCGGCAATTCTGAGATTCAGTATCCGGAGCCAGAAAAGCCTCACTATTACTATGATGTGCTCGCATACGGAGATTATCTGTATGCGGTCTCACCCTGGGGGCTGGACATCTTCAGAACAGGTGCGGGCAGCCTCCGGAGAATTGGAGGTGTAAAGACCCCCGGGGAGGCTCAGACGCTGGCGCTCTCGGGGAGCGTGCTCTTTGTCAGCGACACTCTGGGCAGACTGCATATCCTGGATGTTAGCATCCCCTCCCGTCCCAGCAAGATTGCAGAACTGGAGCTGAACCACACAGCCCAGAGGATTGTGATATCAGGGAAAAGAGCATACCTTGCCTGCGTCTCCTCCGGTCTGGTTATACTGGACGTATCCACCCTAAGACCGGTGGGACTTTACAAGCCGGTAAAGTACAGCTATCCAAAAAGTGTTGATGTGCAGGATGAGCTGCTCTACCTGACCGACTTCGCCATGCGCCTGTACGTTGCGCGAGTCACAAACGACTCCGTGGAGTTCCTCTACTTTGTGCCCACCACCAGTGTGCCCCATGACGTTGTAATAGCAGGCGACCACGCATACGTTGCAAGCTCAGATGGCGGTGTGGATGTTTACAGAATGGCCGGCAGCAGACTGGTACACCACCAGAACATTCCCCTGCCGGGATTTGCACTGCGGCTGGCAACATACGGGGACTACCTGCTGGTAACCCTCGCCAACCGCGGGGTGGCGATTCTGAAGATTCTTGAGGATGGTGGCCTGGAGCTGGTGGCAGAGTACGACACCCCCGGCAACGCCTATGGTATAGCGGTTTCCGACGGCAGAGCATACGTGGCAGACTACAACGGGGGCATCGCAGTGCTTGACCTGCGTCAGCTTCCAGGGCGCGTGCCGGTGAAGGTGTTCCCCCCGGAGGTGAACGGGTGAGGGCAAGCGTGGGCACAAAGGTGATGCTTGCCGTGGGAGTAATAGTGTTTCTGTCAGTGCAGAGCATCTTCTACTATATGAGTGAAAGTCATGAGAGGAACATAATGGAGCAGCTCAGACAGCAGGCAAAGACGGTGACAGACCAGATACTGCTTGTCAGGCTGTGGGCTGCCGAAAACAGGGAGAGAGTCATGCCCGTGCCCGCGGAGCTCACCTATGAGCTTTCAGAGCTCTCAAATGAAATGTACGACTACAAGGTAAAGCTGATAACCTTCAAGCCCAGAGACCCCGAGAACTATCCCGCAGACGAGTTTGAAAGAGAGGCTCTTTTGGACTTTATGCAGGGTGTGTCCGAGGAGAGGTACACAGTAACCTCTGAGCTGTATGAATATGCGGTGCCCATGTACATCGAGAAGCCGTGCCTGAGATGTCATGTGGACCAGGGATACAGGGAGGGCGACCTGCGCGGTGCTCTTGTGGTGGAGATACCTGTAAGTGACGTTCTAACATCCCTGGAGAGGACCCGGACCCAGCTTATATTCTACGGTTTTGCTCTTTCACTTGGGATTATGCTTGCAATACTTGGAATAATGAGAATTGTGGTTATCACACCCCTCAAAAAGGTCAAGGAGGCCGCCTTGAAGCTCTCAAAGCGGGACTACTCCGCCAGGGTGAATGTTGAAAAGGAGGATGAACTCGGAGAGCTTGCAAGGGTTTTTAACAGTATGGTCGAGGAGCTCAAAAACAAGGAAGCGCAGGTCATACAGAGTGAAAAAATGGCGACTGTGGGCAAGCTCGCCGCTGGCATAGCGCATCAGATAAACAATCCGCTGGCCAATATAATCCTCTACTCACAGATTCACAGGGAGGATGTGAAGGACCGGGAGACAAAAAAGGTGCTGGAAATCATCGAGGAGGAGGCAACTCTTGCGTCCAGAGTGGTGCAGGGGCTGCTGGATTTCTCAAGGCAGAGGGAGTTTAAAAATGAGGTTACACAGGTTAACGAGGTAATCAGGAAAATGTTAAATATCCTTAAACCCCAATTACAGTACAAAAATATAAAACTCGAGCTTGACCTGGACGAGAAGCTTCCGGAAATAAAGGGAGATTCAGCAAAACTCCTTGATGCGTTTATAAACATTGCAACAAATGCTATCGATGCCATGGACGAAGGAGGAAAGCTCACCATACGAACCCGCAGAAGCGATGGAGAGGTGGTGGTGGAAATCAGCGATACCGGCACAGGAATACCCGAGGAGCACCTGGGCAGGATATTTGACCCCTTCTTCACGACGAAGGAGGTGGGCAAGGGCACCGGTCTGGGACTCTACATAACCTACAGCATAATTGAAAAGCACGGCGGAAGGATAGACGTGGAGAGCAGCCTGGGAAGGGGAACAACCTTCAGAATATATCTCCCGGGTGAGTCGCATGCAGGAAATACTGATAGTTGAAGATGACCCGAAGCTCAGGGAAGGACTGAAGATCTTGCTGGAGAAGAAGGGATACTCCCCGAAAATAGCAGAGGATGGTGTAAAGGCAATAAACATGATAAAGAAGCAGAAGTTCGATTTGGTTATTACAGACCTGGTGATGCCCGGAGCCGATGGGATGGAGGTGCTGAGGAACGTAAAGAAATACTCGCCTCTCACGAAGGTGATAATAATCACCGCCTTTGGTACTGTGGACAGTGCCGTGCGGGCCATGAAGATGGGTGCCAGCGACTACATACTCAAACCCTTCAAAGTGGAGGAGATAAGGAACAAGATACTCCGGCTTCTTGAGGAGACCAGGATAGAGGAGGTTTTCAGGGAGAAGACAGGCACTGGAGAAGCGGGAAAGGATGTGCTAAAATCTCTATCCAACCCCATAAGGCGCAGGATAATCGAGTACCTCCATGCGAAGGGAAAGGCGCGCTTTACCGATATTATGAACTACCTCAACATCGACGAGCCCGCCAAACTTGGATTCCACCTCAGGGTGCTAAAGCAGGCGGGGCTGATAGCACAGGACGAAAACCGCCACTACTACATATCCGACACGGGAAAGCGGGCCTTCATGACGATGCTGTCACTGGAAGGCAACATTTAAATACAATCGTTTGAAATTAAATATGTGATTAAACTGAAAAGGTCTGGTCGAGGGGGTGTATAAAAATTTGTTTAACATGGAGGAGGGATATAAATAAAATTTTTAAAAAAAGGTTTTATTAACCTTAAAATTCATGAATATTATAGAGAGGCGGAGGTGAAAGTATGGAAATAAGCATGAGCAGACGTGAATTTATAAAGACATCTGCTGCCACAGCAGCGATGCTTGCTGCCGGTATGAGTGCTCCCGCAATGGCAGCCCAGGGAGACGGGGGAATCACCTTTGGACGGGCACAGTGCAGGTTCTGCGGTACCGGATGCACAGTACTTGTGGGTGTTCGTGATGGTAAAGTTGTTGCCGTGAAGGGCGATGCAAACTCACCCATAAACTTCGGCAGGCTGTGTATGAAGGGGTATTCACTGCCCCACATCATGTACGGCGGGGGCGGAAAGGAGCGCCTTACCAGGCCCCTGGTCAGGCAGGAGGACGGCACCTATAAGGAGGTAAGCTGGGAGGAGGCACTTGATTTAATCGCTGACACCTTTGTCAGGTACATAGAGGAGTACGGTCCCGACAGCGTCGCCTGGTACGGCTCGGGGCAGAACACCACCCAGGAGGCGTACGCTGCGAACAAGCTCTTCAAGGGGATAATTGGCACCGCAAACGTTGAGGGCAACCCCAGGCTGTGCATGGCTTCGGCGGTGGGCGGGTATCTGAACACCTTCGGCGCCGACGAGCCTGCAGGAAGCTACGACGACATTGACAGCGCCGACACCATCTTCATCATAGGCTCAAACATGGCGGAGCAGCACCCAATGCTCTTCCGCAGGGTCATAGACAGGAAGAGCGCCTACCCGGATAGGGTAAGGGTGATTGTGGCAGACCCCAGAACCACGCCAACGGCGAGGTATGCTGACCTCCACCTGAAGTTCAAGCCAGGCACCGACATGTACCTGCTGAACGCAATGGCGTACGTGATAATAGAAGAGGACATGGTTGACTACGAGCACCTGAAGTACTGCACCTTCAGAGTCGGGCTTGGACCCAAGGGGGAGGAGATGGACCTTGACGCCTTCAGGGAGTTCCTGCAGGACTACGCCCCCGAGAAGGTGGAGGACATCACAGGCGTGGATGCCGAAGATATACGCCTCGCAGCCAGGTGGTTCGGACGCAGGGGGTACACGGCGCTGAGCATGTGGACCATGGGGCTGAATCAGCGCACCCAGGGTGTGGAGCTCAACTGCCAGGTTCACAACCTGCACCTGCTCACCGGCAAGATAGGCAAACCCGGATGCGACTCCCTGAGCCTCACGGGGCAGCCCAACGCCTGCGGTGGTACGAGGGAGCAGGGCGGCTTAACCCACATCCTGCCGGGGCACAGGGCGCTGGTGAATCCCCAGCACCGCAGGGAGGTGGCGGAGGTGTGGGGTGTGCCGTTTGAGCAGATGCCCACCAAGCCCACAGGGCCAGCGGTGGACATGTTCATGCGTCTGGAGAAGGGTGACATAAAGGCGATATGGATAAACACCACCAACCCCGCCCAGAGCCTGCCCAACTGCGACAGGTATGCGGAGGCTATGAAGAAGGCCTTCACTGTGGTGAGCGACATTTACTGGAACCGCACCACCGAGGTGGCGACGGTGGTGCTTCCCAGCGCCATGTGGGTGGAGAAGGAGGGCGTGATGGGACAGACCGACAGGAGGAGTCAGTTTATCGAGAAGCTGGTGGAGCCACCGGAAGATGCCAGACCTGACTTCTGGCAGATAAACGAGGTTGCCAGGAGGATATCCGAGAAGCTGGGCAGGAAGGTCAGGTATGCGATAAGGGACAGGAAAGAGCCCCTGAAGATACTGGACACCATTGAGGTGTACGGTCTCGGATTCTACGACGACCCCCGGGTCAAGAGGGGCGAGATGACTCCCGAAGAGGCAGCCTGGAACGAGTACAGGGTGCTCACCAGGGGCAGAGACGTTGACCTGTACGGTGCCACCTACGAGAAGCTCAAGGCCCATGCGGGCGGGGTGCAGTGGCCGTGTCCCAGCACCGAGTTTGAAAACCGGGGAAGCAACAAGCGCTACATCTCCCGCGATTACGCCATCAGGGTCTTCGGAAGGGATAAGAAGAGGTACGCCACGGGGTATGTGACCCTCTACGACCAGCACATGGAGGAGCTGGGCTACCCCGGTCCCATCAACTACTACGGGGAGCACAAGCTCAAGAACACCAAGGACAAGGCTGTGATTCGCGCCCTGACACCCACCCTGGACTACGAGATGCCCGACGAGAGCTACCCCTTCGTGCTTAACACGGGCAGGGTCATAGAGCACTGGCATACGGGTACGATGACCATGCGGGTGCGCCTGCTGCGGGAGCTCAACCCGGCTGCGTACGTGGAGATTCATCCCAGCGATGCCAGAAAGCTCGGAGTTAAGAGCGGGGAAAAGATAAAGCTTATTTCCCCGCGAGGAAGCATAGTTCTGCCCGCCTGGGTTACAGAACGCGCTCAGCCAGGTATGGTGTTCGTGCCCTGGTTTGATGAGAACAGGCTGATAAACGACCTGACCATAGACGTGCCCGAGAGCTGGTCAAAGGCTGCGGAGCCAGACTACAAGGTGTGCAAGATAAAGGTGGCCAGGGCATAGGCCACCGCCCCTTCTGGTTTTAAAAAATAGGTTTTCTAAATTTTATTTTACAATTATCTTTATAAGTTATTGATGCAATATATTTAAATTAAAAAAGGCCGGTGGATGAGATGCGGTCTGCTGTGCTGCTGCTGATGCTTTTGCTCCTCCCTGGCTGTGTGGAGAAGGAGGTGGCCATGGTCGGAGATGTGGAGGGGGCAGATGCTTCGGGCGAGGGGGCTACTTCAGGTATTCTGCAGCAGAGCGGCGATGAGCTCAGGATAGGAGATATACTGGAAAATCCGGAGGCGTATGAGGGAAAGGAGGTGGTTCTCAGGGGTACTGTGACACCCGGACTTGCCTTTGAGTTTGTGGATGAGCAGCCATATCTCCTGAGCGACGGCACAGGTGATATATGGATTGTGACCAGAGGGACAATGCCCATGCAGGGTGCTGAGGTGAGGGTAAGGGGTATTGTGGTGGTTCCGTATCAGATTAAGGGCAGACACTATGAGGTGGCGGTGGTTGAGATTGAAAGGGAGGGTGGATGGTGAGGCTGAGCCGCAGGAACTTCATGAAGAGCCTGTTTCTGCTCGGCTTCGCCGGTATTGGAGGAGGCGTCCGCAGGCAGGTGATTCGCCCTCCGGGAGCCACCCGTGACTTTCTTGCCCGCTGCATACGCTGTGGTAGGTGCGGTGAGGCGTGCCCCTACGATTCAATAAGGTTCTTCGACATAGCTGCAGGGGCTCTGTTTGCCACACCCTACATAGACCCCTTGCAGACTCCGTGCTATCTGTGTCTTAAGCGCACCGGCGAGGGCAAAGACGAGCCCCTGGGCGAGTATCTGCTCTGCGGGGAAGCATGTCCAACGGGCGCACTGATGAGAATAAGAAATACCAGAGAAACGTTGCTCTCTATGCCGGATGAGCTGAAGATGGGTGTTTCTGTGCTCAACCGTGATATCTGCCTCGCCTGGCAGTACGACTCCTGCGGTGAATGCTACTACAACTGTCCCCTTCGGGATGATGCCATGCTGGACTATCCCCCCAGCGAGGTTATTGAGGGTGCGGTGGGGATACGGCCCTACGTCAACGAGAAGCACTGCGTTGGCTGCGGGATGTGCAACTACGTGTGTCCTGTAAATGAGAAGATAGCCAGCGCCACCCTTGAGCCGGGAAGAAAGCTCACCTACTTCGAGGAGAGGTATGCAGCCATGGTGAGGAATGTGATAGGGAGAGCCGGACCCGGGGTTGAGCTGCCTGCAGTTAGGGTGGTTAAGAGGCTGTAGTATGAAGGCAGAGCATGCGAGGCGGATTTTCCAGCTACTGGTGCTCGGGGTGCTCATAGCCGTGCCCATGTACTCTCAGAATCCCATAGAATGGGCACCCTCAAGAATAGCTATGGGCGAGCTTCCAACCCCGAGGGTGTCCAGGGTATGGGGTGATACATGGAGCTTCAGCTTCTATGGAGTGAGCATCACCCATCCGCTGGCAGCGCTTGAAGCGGTACTGGCATCCAGGGTTTTGTACCTGCCGCTGATTCTCAGTGCTCTTTTACCGCTGCTGGTTACCCTTCTGATGGGCCGGGTATTCTGCTCCTGGCTGTGCCCGGCGGGGTTTCTCCTGGAGCTCACCCAGCGGCTGAGGGGGCGTCTGTGGATGCGCAGGAGACTGGTGCTCATAGCGGGAGACCACCGCTACCAGCTGCTTGTTTTCTCTCTGCTGCTCACGCTGCTCTTCGCAACTCCGGTTGTTTCCGCCTTTGATCTGCCCCATGTTGTGGGCAGGGAGCTCTTCTACCTCCTGACGTACGGTACCCTGAGCACCGGTGGGCTGCTCCTGCTTGCGGGTGTGCTAACGGTAGACACGCTGGCAGCGAGGCGGGTGTGGTGCCGCTCTCTGTGCCCTGCGGGAGGATTCCTCTCAGCGCTGGGGGCAAAGCGTTTGCTGCGAATTGGCAAAAAGGTGGAGAGATGCATCTTCTGTGGTGAATGCAATCGCGTATGCCCCTACGGTCTGCGCCCTGTTGAGCTGGGTATAGATAAAGATTACAACGATAAAGACTGTGATAATTGTGGGCTGTGCAGGGATGCATGTCCCTCCGGCGCCCTGTATTACAGAATCAGGAGGTGAAGCACTTGCCGATATCCGGAGCAGTTGTTGTGCCCGTGCCGGGCAGGGAGGAGGAGGTTGAGAGGAGCCTCCGGAGTCTTCCGGGGGTGGAGGTCAAGGGCAGGGGTGCAAAGGGAATAGCAGTGGTTATGGAGGGCAGAACCACAAAGGAGCTGAAAAAACTGTCTGAGAGGATAGAAAACTGGGAGGATGTTGTGGACTTCCAGCTGGTGTATCTGAACGTGGAGGACGAGGTGGAGTGAGAAGGCTCGGATTTGTGGGAACTCCATGCCAGGTGCAGGGGCTGCGAAAGCTGCAGGCGTTGCAGGCAGCCACCGGGAGAGAGTGGATAGGGAGGGTGGAGCTGGTGCTTGGGCTGTTCTGCACTGGCAACTGGAGTTACGCCTGCATGCGTGGTTTTCTGGAGAAGCACGGCGTAAGCGCTGCTGAGGTTACAAGAATGGAGATTTCCGGAGGCGTGGTGAAACTGAGAATGAAGAGGATGCAGATGGTGCTGCCGCTGAGGGAGCTGAGGAGGTACACGAGGATGGCATGCAGGCTGTGTGTGGACTTCACCTCAGAGCTTTCCGATATCAGTGCCGGAAGCGCCGGCTCGCCTCCTGGATGGAGCACCCTGATTGTTAGAACACGCACCGGAGAAATCCTGCTTAATGAGGCGGTAGATGAGGGTGCTGTCGAGCTGATAGAGCTGGAGGATGGCGTGGAGGAGCTGAGCCGGGTTGCGGGGTCCAAGGTGGAGAAGAATGCCAGGAGAATTGAAGCCAGAATTGAGCAGGGGATGGAGGTACCCCACTACTCTACCCGGAATCTGGAGGACATGCAGCAGGTGCTGCGGTTAGCCAGCGGAAAGGGGTACGCGGAGCTGTGGCGCGAGATAGTGGCCACGGGTGTGTGCGATGCCTGTGGCGCATGTGCAGCGGTGTGCGGACAGATACAGATGATAAACGGACTTCCCAGGCTTAATGGGAGGTGCCCGGCGGGTTGTGAGCTCTGCTACGCCGCATGCACCAGAACAGCGCTTCCCTTAAGACTGCTCGAGGACACGCTGTTCCGGGACGGACAGAGGGCGGAGTACCTGGGGAGGTTCAGGCGAATAGTGGGCGCGCGCTCCACCGCGGATTCTGCGGGACAGGACGGTGGTGCTGTTACAGCGCTGATTAAGTTTTCTTTAAATTCCGGATTCATAGACGGTGCACTTCTCACGTGCCGCGGTGATGGGTGGGAACCTGCCGTGAGGCTGGTGCACCGGCATGAGGATGTTGAGACCTGCGCAGGAACAGTGTACGCTGCTTCTTCACCCCTGCCGGAATTGAGGCGCTATGCACATGTATCCATCTAAACTAAATTTTAACACCCCTTTCTTTATTTAAATGACTTTTTAAAAAAACCTTTTTAATATATGAATTAGGAGATTGTTAACTGGGTGAGAATATGAGGTTAAAGCATCTCTTAATTTTTGCAATAGCTGCAGCGATGTTGCTCAGCACAGTTAAGGCACAGGAATTCAAAGAACCGGGTGCTCCATGCCTGAGCTGTCACGATACGGTAACGCCTGGTATAGTAAAACAGTGGGAGGAGAGCAAGCACAGCAAGGTGGGTGTAAAGTGCTACGTGTGCCACCAGGCAAAGGAGGACGACCCCTCGGGGTTTGACCACTTTGGCTACAGGGTGACAGCCGTGGTTTCGCCCAGGTACTGCGAGAGCTGCCACCCCAAGCAGGTGGAGGAGTTCTCAAGGAGCAAGCACGCCTGGGCGGCTTTCATAGGTCCGCTGAAGCCATGGTACCAGGAGATGGTCAAGCAGGGCAAGGACCCGCTGAAGCAGGAGACTGCCATGGAGAACAATCCCAGGGACTTCATAAGGGGACGGCTCACACCCCTCTATCCAGACAGCGGAGCCCTGAAGCGCATCGGCCTGCTGGAGGATGAGAAGTACAATCAGGAGAACCAGGTGCTGGGCTGCATGCAGTGCCACGGCAGCTATGTGATTGCCAGGGACGGGAAGCTGGTGGACGGGTGGCCCAACAACGGCATAGGCAGGATTAATCCCGACGGTAGCATGGGCTCCTGCACCGCCTGTCACACCAGACACAGGTTCAGCATAGCAGAGGCGCGCAAGCCGGAGACCTGCGGCCAGTGCCACGTGGGTCCAGACCATCCGCAGATAGAGATATACAAGGAGAGCAAGCACGGAAACATATATGAGAGCAGCGGCGACAGCTGGAACTGGGACGTACCACCTGGCCAGTGGGGACCGGAGGACATAGCCGCACCCACCTGCGCCACCTGCCACATGTCCGGCTTCGGCGGTGTGGTTGAGAGCACCCACGACGTTGGGGCGAGGCTGTACTGGGAGCTGCAGCCAAAGAGGTCCACGCCTCAGTGGGACGATGCCAGCAAGGTGCCACTGGGAGAGCAGAAGCCCGATGAGGAGCAGGCAAAGAAGGGCAGAGCAGAGATGAAGAAGGTGTGCAGAGTGTGCCACGCCAGCGACTGGGTGGATGGCTACTTCGAGAGCTTCGACAAGGTTGTGAGCGACTACAACACCGTCTACGACTACGCCGAAAAGCTCCTGAATACCGCCTACGAGGAGGGTCTCATCGACAAGTCCAACCCGATCGATGAGATTCCAGAGATAATGTACTACTACATCTGGCACCACGATGGCCGCAGATGGAGGATGGGTGCCAGTATGATGGGCCCTGACTGGACTCAGTGGAACGGTGCTGTAGATACACTGATGGACAAGCTGAACATGATGGAAGAGTGGCTGCAGATGGAGCGGGAGAAGAAGGAGCTTGAGGAGCGCGTCGCAAAGCTGGAGAAGCAGAAGGGCGTGTGCGGTCCCACATCTGTGGCAGCACTGGCTGCAGTGCCTCTTGTGGTATATGCGATGCTCAGGAGAAGGAGGAGATCCTGAGCTCCAATCTTTTTTCTTTTTTGAACATGTTCGCAAAAAATATTTTATTTTGCAGGAGGCTATTTCCTGACATGAAGAGATGTGAAAACTGCCAGCGAAGTGAGGATGAGGTCCCCCTTCTTAAGTACTACCACAGGCAGGACAAGCACTACATATGCACCCGGTGTCTGCCAATGCTCATCCACGGTTAGTTGATATGTCCGCCATCGTCCTGCGCTTTCTGGCAGCAGCGCTGGTGTACCTTGTCCTGGGGATACTCCTGGGTATAGCCGGGCTGCTGGGATTTCCTGTCGCCACACCGGTGCATGTGCACCTTGCCCTGGTGGGATTTGTATGCGGGGTTATAATTGCCACAATGTACCAGCAGGTTCCAACTCTCTCAGGAACAGAGCTGCACAGCAGGCGTGCCGCAGAGGCAAGCTTCTGGCTATTTAATCCCGGACTTCTACTCTTCTCCATAACCTATCCATCGAGTGCTGCTGCAGCCTCCATCGGGGCGCTTCTGATGCTCCTGGGCTTCTACCTGTTCACCTACAACATCCTGGCAACTCTGGCAGAACGCAGGGGAGAAAACTATGCCTTCAAGTTTTATGCAGCTTCCAGCGTCCTTCTCAGCCTGGGCGCTACCCTGGGTTTTTTAATAGCCTTAAACCCCGTGCTATACAGCTACCGCGCCTCTCACGCGCACCTTGCCCTGGTGGGGGGTGTGACACTGATAATTTTCGGCGCCATGTCCTGGATGCTGCCCATGCTGGTTGTTAAGGACATCTACAACCGCCGCTGGCTGGACTACACATTTTACGGGACACTCCTTGCCGCCGGTATCATGGTGCTGGGCTTCTCAGGCTTCAGGCAGCTGGTTCTTCCGGGGGGGCTAATCCTGCTCGCTGCGGCACTTCTTTTCACATACGACATGGTGAAGAGCTATACAGCGCCTTCGCGGGTGCCTGTGAAGTCGGAGCCGGTGGAGGCCAGGTTCTTTCTTGCAGCGCTGGGTTATCTGCTCATGGTGCTGATACTTGGAATATTGGGGACGCTGTATCCGGGCAGGGACCTTACGCTTCTCCACGCTCATCTTGCTGCTCTGGGCTTTGTGGTTCAGACAGCAATAGGTGGACTCTACCATGTAATACCCACCCTCACATGGACCAGAATTCTGCCCAGGGAGAGGGATAGGGCACCCGCCTCCTTCAAGGAGCTCTTCTCAGCCAGCCGCTCCAGATGGATTTTCTACATTTTCAATGCCGGTGTACTGCTGCTCGCTTCAGGTATGTACCTGGGCGCCGGTGCTGCTTCTCTTCTTGGCTCTGCACTCCTGCTCGCCTCTGTAACAGCCTTTGCTGTGGAGATGCTGGGGATAATAAGGCGGGCTCTGCCATAGGCTTCTTATATGACCGGCGCAAATAGGTGTAGCAGGATGAAAATAAAAAAGCCAGCTACAGAAAATGAGCGGGTTCTGGCAACCTTCCTGCTGGTGTTCATAGTTTACTTTGGCCTGGATTCGCTGACCTCGCTGCTGCTCACCGAGGAGGACATCTCTCTTCTAAGGTACCGGCTCACCCTTTCCTTTATCGCGGGCATAGCTGCAGGTGCGCTCTTCTACCTGTGGGCAAAACCGGATGATGTGGAGGAGAAAAAGGATAAGAGCTACGCTATACTTGAGCGTGCCCTTAGCGACGACGAGGCGCTGCTGATAGAGATAATCAGAGAAAATGAGGGAATTACACAGGATTCGCTGCGTTTTCGTACAGGATTTTCAAAATCCAAGGTTAGTGCCCTGCTTCTTAATCTTGAAAAGAAAGGAATTATAACGAGAGAAAGGCTTGGAAGGACATATAAAGTTTTTATTGCCGACTGGATAAAAAAATAGGTGCATGGCGCATATTGTGCATAAGTCGTCTGTTCTGAACGATTATGGACGTTTTCAGGTGTCAAACGCGGACAGTTGCACAGAATCTGTATCCGGTTCTTCTGGCAAATTATACCAGCACTGGCGATGAGAATATTCACGGTGATGGAAATGAAGGCCAAGGTTGCGGTTGCTGCAATTGTGGTGCTGCTTCTGGTCGGCACAGGGAGTGCCCACGGCGGCTGGGGATATCCCGGGTGGGGGTACGGTGCACCCGTGATGGGCCCCATGGGCATGGGATATGCACCCCTTCCGCCGTGGATATACTACGGCTGGGGATACTACGGAAATGGGCTCAGCGAGGAGCAGATGGCGGAGCTGCAGGACAGAGTGCGTGAGCTGCAGCAGAAGGGTGCGCCGCCCTGGGAGATTCGTGCAGAGGTGCTCAAACTGCTGCAGAAGTTCGGGGTGGCTGGCAATCAGACGGCCCCTGTGCCCGGCTACGGCTACTACCACTGCCCCATGATGGGCTATGGCTGGTAGCCGTTCCCTTTTTATTTTTCTGAGAAAGAGTATTAAGGCAGACAGGAGAAGTTATAGATGGTGACTGTCTGATGAAGAGGTACCTGGGCTACATAACCTTCGGGATACTGGGCTTCCTGCTGCTGCTCACCCTGCTGTATGAGACGGGACACCCCTGGGGGATTTGTCAGGCGTGGGGGGGTATGATGGAAATGCACAGACGCTACGCTTTTGGATACGGATTCAGCATCTTTGGCATAGCCTTCTGGGTGCTTGTGCTGGCGTTTTTTTATCTGCTCCTCACCGGACGTGAGGAGAAGCAGGAGAGCGCCATAGACATCCTTAACAGACGCCTTGCAAGGGGGGAGATAACCAGGGAAGAGTACCTCGAGATGAAGCGGGAGATACTGGGCGATAAGTCAGACTAAAGGATGCGCACTTCTATATCGCCAGCCCTGTTTTCAACCAGCCTGCGGAAGAGTTCCGGATCCGCCTCTGTTCCCGGAATGTGGTTGTAGTGCATGGGTATAACAACTCTGGGCTTTATGGTCAGAGCCGCCTCTGCGGCCTCCCGCTCATCCATGGTGTAGTGGCCTCCAATGGGGAGCAAGGCTACGTGTACATTGAGACCCTTCATCTCAGGTATGAGGTCTGTATCGCCGGCATGATATATCCTCACCTTCTGCATTTCCACAACAGCTCCGAAGCCCAGACCGCGCGGATGAAAGGGCTTGTTCCTGTTGTACGCCTCCACAGCCTCAACCTTTATGCCACCTTCCTCCACGACGTCGCCGGCCCTGATGGTGCGAACATCGCCAGAGCAGCGAACCGCGCACGCAGGTGTGGTAAGTGTTATGGTTGAATTCCTGGAGATTCTGGAGGCATTTTCAGCGGCACAGTGGTCCGCATGCTCGTGGGTCATTACCACTATATCCGCCTTTTCCGGTGACTGAGGCAGCAGATACGGGTCAATGTATACCAGGCCCGTATCGCACGCGAGCATGAAGCTTGCGTGTCCGAACCACACAATCTCAACTTCGCCGAAAACAGTCTTCCTCATCTTCTCACCCCCTGCCAGCCACTTTGTAAGAGGTGCTAATTAAACCTTCTGCATGTGATGTGAAGTTGTGCCTGTGATGGATGTGGTGAAACAGGTATGGGGGCGGAAAATTCTGCAGCGGCGCAAAACCGGCATCAGGCATAATAAAAAGGGGAGGGAGGTGTTGGGGAGGGGGGCCCTTGGAGATTAGAAGAAAAAGCAGTTCCTAACACTCCAAGGGCATTCATTCATGATGCACTACGGATATATAAATTTTACGGTGCTTAAGGGGTTGTGTGTGTTATCTGCAAAACATTTCGCTTGTGCGGTATTAGGCACGAGCCTTTGATGAAGCTGACTCAGGATGATGTAGAGAGGATAGTAAAGCGGGTGGTTGACTATGGTCTCAGTACGGGGTTTGTGGCGAGGCAGTTTGGAGTTACCCGGCGCAGGGTTCAGCTGCTGGTTAAGCACTACAGGGAGACTGGTGAGGTTCCTGTACTCAAAAAACCCGGGAGGAAGCCTTATGCTAAGCATCCAGAGAACCTCCGGGATGAGGTATTGTGGGCTAAGGCGAAGCTGAAGTGCTCCGCCACGGGCACAGTGCTCGCGCCCGGGGAAAGGTTTAAAAGCCCCGACACCCTTTTAAATTAAACCCTGAGGACTGCGAAGATAGTTGGAAATGCGAGCAGAAAGAAGGTG
>WANX01000131.1 GCA_015521565.1 Candidatus Hydrothermarchaeota archaeon | reverse complement strand
GGGGATACTGAAGTACTTCGACGAAACCACGATGTCGGTGCACCTGCGCGAGCGCGTTGTGCCCCTCGCAAAGAAGGGCAAGCCGGGCAATATAAAGCTCGTGCCCATAGGCGAGAAGCCCCTCACCGAGAGGGAGCTTTCAAGGCTCGCGCGGGAGATTCTGGAGTATGCGAAGGTTGACCCCGACTCCTTCATAGAGATAGAGCGCCGCGGTGCGAGCGTTGTGCAGCTGCGCGAGATACGCATCGCAATAGCGAAGCCGCCCTTCAGCGACGGCTTTGAGATAACCGCTGTGCGCGCAATAGCGAAGGTCTCGCTGGAAGATTATAAGCTTAGCGACAGGCTGATGAGGCGCCTCCGCGAGCGCGCCGAGGGGATACTCGTGGCTGGGCCGCCGGGCGCGGGTAAGAGCACCTTCTCTCAGGCTCTGGCGGAGTTCTACCGCTCCCTGGGCAGGATAGTGAAGACCATGGAGTCGCCCCGCGACCTGCAGGTGAGCGATGAGATTACCCAGTACGCACCCCTGGAGGGGGATATGGAGAAGACCGCCGATATTCTGCTCCTGGTGCGCCCCGACTACACCATTTACGACGAGGTGCGCAAGACGAGGGACTTTAGAATCTTCGCGGACATGCGCCTCGCAGGCGTGGGGATGGTTGGCGTGGTGCACGCCACAAAAGCGATAGACGCGCTGCAGCGCCTCATCGGCAGGGTGGAGCTGGGAATGATTCCCCAGATAGTGGATACAGTGATATTCATCAAGGACGGCAGGGTTGAGAAGGTCTACAAGGTGGTTTTCTCCGTCAAGGTTCCTGCCGGCATGACCGAGGCAGACCTTGCCAGGCCGGTTATAGAGGTCAAGGACTTCGAGAGCGACGCCACAGAGTACGAGATATACACCTTCGGCGAGGAGACCATCGTCATGCCTGTGGGCGAGCTACGCGAGGCAAAGCCGGTGGAGAGGCTCGCCTCGGAGCGCGTGCTCCAGGAGGTGCGCCGCCGCCTGCCGGGCAGCGCCGCCGTGGAGGTGGAGGTGAGCGACGGCAGGGCAACGATTTACGTGGACGAGCGCCACCTTCCGGCGCTTATAGGCAAGCGCGGGAAGCGCATCTCTGCACTGGAGAAGAAGCTGGGCCTTGCCATAGACGTGCGCACCTTCGGGGAGAGGGCACAGCCGGAGCGCGGAGCGGCGCGAATACCCGTGGACGTGGCGGAGACGAAGCACTACGTGCACCTCATCGTGGGCAAGGGCTTCGCGGGCAGGATGATGAAGTTCTACGCGGGTGAGGAGTACCTGTTTACAGCTACGATAGGCAGGAAGGGGGAAGTGAAGCTGGCTAAAAACAGCGAGATTGGCAACGCCCTGCTCAGCTACGTGGAGGAGGGCAGGGAAATCTTTGCGGTTGAGGCGTAGCTACAGTTTTGCTTTGCTACGTTAGGCGGGGTTCTGGCGGAGAGGCTTGGTTATGGACATACCGCGCATTCTCATCTCGGGCACCTCGAGCAGGGCGGGCAAGACGGTGATAAGCATAGGTTTGATGCGCGCGCTGCGCAACCGCGGCTACCGCGTCGCCCCTTTTAAAGTCGGCCCGGACTTCATAGACCCCAGCTACCACCTGTTCGCAACCGGGAGGGTGAGCAGGAACCTGGATGAATACATGATGAGCCACGGGGATATTCTGGAGGCCTTTGTCAGGGGCTCCAGGGGCGCTGACATAGCGGTGATCGAGGGCACCATGGGGCTGTACGACAGCCACAACGCCGTCGACGCCAGGGGGAGCACCGCCGAGGTGAGCAAGGTTGTTAAAGCACCTGTGGTGCTCGTGGCCAACGTGGAGCGGATCTCCCGCACCGCCGCCGCCTTTGTTCTCGGCTACAGGCTCTTTGACCCGGAGGTTAACCTTGCCGGCGTTATACTAAACCGCGTGGGCAACCCCAGGCACGCGTACAAGGCGAAGACCGCGGTGGAGGTTCTTGCGAAGATGCGCGTCTTCGGCACGGTGCCAAGAAACCCGGGCATAGAGATACCGGAGCGCCATCTTGGTCTAATTCCAGCCTACGAGAAGGACAAACTCGAGCAGCTCTTCGACAACCTGGCGAGCGTTGTTGAGGAGCACATCGACGTGGAGGCGCTGGTGGAGGTGGCGCGAAGCGCACCCTCCCTTGAGGAGGTTGAGCCGAGCCCGCTCTTCTCTGAGCCGAAGGAGCCAAGGGTTACGATGGGCGTGGCGAGAGACGTTGCCTTCACCTTCTACTACCAGGACAACCTGGACGCCTTCGCGGCGCAGGGGGCAAGGCTCGTGCCCATAGACACGCTCCGCGACCCGGCGCTGCCTGAAGTGGACGCCCTCTACATAGGCGGCGGCTTCCCCGAGGTTATGGCGGCTCAGCTGGAGCGCAACCGCTCGCTCAGGCGGAGCATCTACGAGTTCTGCGAGAGCGGCAGGCCCTGCTACGCCGAATGCGGCGGGCTCATGTACTTGGGGCAAAGTATAAATACCAGAGATAATCATGAATACGAGATGGTGGGCTTCCTGCCCATCGCCACCGAGATGAAGGCTAAGTTTCAGGCTCTGGGCTACGTTCGAAACCTTGCGGTTCGCGACAACCCGGTAAGCAGGAGCGGTGACCTCTTGGTGGGGCACGAGTTCCACTACTCTAAAGTTAAGGCCTTTGAGAAGCTGAGCTTTGCGTACCGCGTTGAGAGAGGCAAAGGCATTGACGGCGTCCACGACGGCATCCTGGTGAAGAACACCCTTGCGAACTACATGCACGTGCACGTGCTCTCATACCCGAGCATGGTAAACAACTTTTTAAATCTGGCAGAAAAATTTAAAAGCTGCTAAGCACATTTACCCTCCTGTATTCGCATAGCAGAGGTAGCCACATGCTAAAACCCCTGCCGATGAGGAAGGTAGAGGCTGTGCTCCTGGAGGAGCACAAGAACCACGTGCTCAAGGAGCTCAAGGACAGGGGAGTAATCCACTTCATAAACTCAGCCTCCGACGGAGGCGAGCTGCTGCAAAAGCTGAAGCTTCAGGCTGCGAAGGGCTCCTGGATCAGGATTGAAGCCTCCGAGAGCATCTCAAAGATAGACAACCTGCTGGAGATTCTGAGGCAGGCATACCCGGAGGAGGTCAAAGCTCCTGACCTTGGGGAGCTTGAGGAGATAGCCAGAAGGTTGCCCGCCAGCGAGGCAGAGGTTAGGCGCGCCTTCGAGGAGATAGCGGAGCGGCTGTTCTTCCTGGAGGATCGCGTGCTCGCACTCAACAACCGCCTCGCCGAGGTGAGGAAGGAGAAGGAGGAGCTCCAGAGCTTCAGGGCAACGCTGGAGAAGCTTGAAGTCTTCGGCCTCGGTCCCAGGGACCTGCGGGGTCTGAAGTACACCACCGTGTTCTTTGGAAGCATACCGGCGGAGGAGGTAGCACCCGCTGAGGAGAGCATCTCCGGTATAACCGACCTGTACCTGATGGAGAGCAGAGAGGTTTCAAAGAAGCAGGCGCTGGCAGTGCTTATTGTGCTGAAGAAGTTTGAGGCTGAGGTGAGCAGGCTGCTCAGAATCCACCGCTTTGAAGAGGTGAGTATCCCGCTCAGACTCATACCGTACACCCTGGAGGAGGCACAGCGGAAGGTTGAGGAGGACAGCAGGACGCTTGAGAAGGATGAGAGGGAAATACTGAAGCAGCTGCGTGAGATAGCAGAAAGGGAACTGCCCAACCTTCTCAGGTACAGGCGCTTCCTGAACATCGCAAAAACAGTGGATGAGGCGAATCAGAACTTCCTCATGACAAGGAGCACCTATTATCTTGCCGGTTGGGTGCCCGCATCCAGTGTTGATGAGGTCGTTGAAATAATAGAGAGGACCACTGATGGAGCATGTGTTGTGCAGGTAAGCGAGCCGGATGAGGAGGAAACACCGCCAACGCTGATCATCAACCCTGAGGTAACAAAGCCCCTGGAGGCGCTCACCACCACCTATGGCACACCCCACTACAGGGAGATAGACCCCACGAGCATAATTGCCGTGACCTTCCCCTTCATTTTCGGTTTTATGTTTGGTGATGCAGGTCAAGGACTTCTTTTAATTCTCATAGGCGCAATTATGGGCTTTAAGATGAAGCGCCTTAGCGATAAGGGCAGAAAGCTGGGAAGGACGCTTATCCTGTGCGGAATTATGGCAACACTGGTTGGACTGATCTACGGCACCATGTTTGGCCTTGAGGCTGAGGAGGTGCACGGGAGGTCCCCCCTCCAGGACTACCTGGGGATAAGCTTTGAACCAGTCAAGGTCCCCGTGCTCGACAGGTTCTTCAGCGGAGCACTGCTTGGCGGCTCTCCTGAGGAGAACAGGATAATGAGGGCGGTGTACTTCTCCATCTACCTGGGAATAGCGCTGCTGATATTCAGCCTCATAATAAACATAATCAACCACGCCATGCGGGGAGAGCTCAAGCATGGGCTGCTCAGCCCCTTTGGCGTGCCGGGAATCTGGGCGCTTCTGGGTGGCAGCTATGTGGTCTTTGGGAAGGCCTTCGAACCGGTGCCCATCGCTCTCGGGGTGGGTCTGCCGATACTCCTGATCTTCATTGAGGGGTGGCTGATAAAGAAGGAGGGTATCCTCATCTCCATTATAGAAACCTTCGAGAACTCAATGAAGTACCTCACGAATACGCTCTCCTTCCTGCGAATTACGATAATAGGTGTTGTCCACGCGGCGCTGAGCATGATGATGGTCAACGCCATGTATGCGGTGGGGGGTCCAGAGTCTAAACTCTGGATACCCATCTTCATAATGGGCAATCTGATAATCCTGGTAATGGAGGGCTTCATATCCTTTGTGCACACCCTCAGGCTGCACTTCTACGAGATATTCTCCAAGTTCTACAACGGCAATGGTATACCCTTCTCACCCCTAAAGGTAATATACAGAGAGTAAGAGTAAAATAGGAGAAGAGAGCAAAAAATTAAGGAGAGGTGAAAATATGAGGAAGGTAATGGCCTTAGGTATTGTGCTGGGAATAGCGATGGTAGCTTCCCTGGGCATAGCCTTTGCCGCCGAGGAGGCGGCTGCGGGCGATGCACAGGCGGCTGCAGCAAGCCAGAAGGGAATGTACGCCATAGCAGCGGCTCTTGCTGTGGGCCTCGCAGCGGCTGGAGCGGGCTTTGCTATAGGCCACACCGGCGCAGCAGCGCTCGGAGCGATTTCCGAGAAGCCGGAGATGATGACCTGGGGACTCATAATTGTGGCTCTGGCAGAGGGAATTGCACTTTATGGCCTGATTATATCCTTCATGCTCCTGACGAGGATCTGAAAGCCACAACTTCCTTTAATTTTTAGGGAGCTGGAGCATGTCCGCAGGAGACTATGCCTACGTTAATGCAAAGATAGGTGCGCTTCGGTCCAGGATGCTCACTCAGAGTGAGATGCGCTCCCTCATAGAGGTCGCCAGCGTTGAGGACATGCTGGCGCTGCTGAAGTCAACCCATGTCGGGCGGGACATCTCCAAACTCCGGGATGCGAGTATTCTGAAGGTGGAGGGACAGCTCCTCTCCGGGCTTGCTCAGGAGTATGAAAGGATAGTCAAGGGTCTGAGACGAGAGCCCAGAGCGGTGATGGACCGCCTCTATAAAAAGTTTGGAGCCGGGATTGTCAAAGCTCTTCTCCGCCTGAAGCACGCCGGTGCTGAGGCTGAGGTTATACGCAGAAGCTTTCCGCTCTTTACCACCAGAGACCTGCCGGAGGACAGGGTTCAGAAGATGGTAGAGGCGCAGGACGTGCGCGAACTTGTGGAAACCCTGAAGGGTACCGACTACTACAGGCCGCTGACAAAGGCACTTCCTGGCTACAATGAGACGAACTCGGTGGCTGTGCTGACAGCAGCGCTGGACAGCTTCCTCTACCAGAACCTGTGGGCTGCGGTAAGTGCCCTGTCTACCCGGGACAGGGCTGTGGCCAGAGATTTGATAGGCAGGGAGATAGACCTGCGCAATGTGCTCACCGCCTTCAGGCTGCGCGGCAGCGACGTTTCCGTGGCAGAAGCGTACTTTATACCGGTGATGTACCGCGTAAGGAGAGAGGTTCTAACAGCAATTCTCGGGCTCCGTCATCTCGGCCAGATTGCAACAGAGCTCCCCCACTTCGGCTATACCTCGCTTATTGCGTCACTTCTCAAAGACTACGATGCCACCGGGAAGGAGCTGCCCTTCGGGATGCGCTATGCTCCGGCGAGCGCAGAGGCCGCGAGAGCTGAGGAGGGCATCGCATCTGTGCTGCCCCTCGAGATGGCCCTGCGCAGGCACATGATAGGACTCTACCAGGGCGCCTTCCGCGGCGACAGATTCCACATAGGCGTGCCGATGGCGCACCTGTTCCTGCGGGAGAATGAGATAAGGAACATTATCACAGCGCTGAAGCTCAAAGAAGCCGGCGTTGATGCGGAAAAGATAGAGAGGATGATGGTGTTTTAATTTACCTGAAATACCCTTCCCTTCTGCCGTACTCTCTCTTTGCCCTGAGCGACCTGAACATGCAGTACTTTGCAACATCTCGGGAGGTTATCATCCCTATTATCTCACCTCTCTCCATCACTGGCAGGCGGCGGATGTGGTAGATGTTGAAGAGCTCGCTCGCCTTGCTTATTGGCGCCTGTGCGTCTATGGTAACTGTCAGTTCACTCATTATATCGCTCGCCTTCACCTCTTTAAAGCTCAGCCCCCTCGCCACCACTTTGTTCACTATATCCCTCTCTGTCACAATCCCCCAGTCCACATCGCTGAGCTTTACCAGCACAGAGCCTATGTTCTTCTCCCTCATTATGCGAGCAATTTCAAGCACACTTGTGGATGGCTCAACTATGGTAACACCGTGCATAATATCCCTGACCTTCATAACTTCCACCTGCAGTAGAAACTCGTAAAACAGTTATAATTAATTTTGGGTCAGCAGGATTCGTGGGTGATTGAACCCGTAGGACATACTTCCACACAGGAACAGCAGTTGATGCAGTCTTCCATGCGCACAGGCACGGATTTGCCGTCCTGCAGCTCATATACATCCGCAGGGCATATGTCGGCGCACTCCCCGCAGCCGACGCAGGTATCCTTATTAACCTCTATCTCAGCCATTCCAGACCTCCTTTCAGCGCTCAGGTTTATCTCTCCAGGCCGCTATAAATACTTTTTGTTTCTGTAATGATTTTTCATGATATATAAGCCTGAAGTCCCGGAGGGGTGGCGCTTTTTGGGGGAAGCTTTTTCTACCACCATGTCAAGTAATAGGAGGGGGTAGTATGGATTTCACATTTAGAGTATCCGGAATGGCAGGCGACGGTGTTAAGGGTGCCGGCATAATTGCGGGAAAGGTGTTCTCAAGGCTGGGGTACCATGTCTTTGTGCATGTGGAGTATCAGTCGCTGATCAGGGGTGGGCATAATGCCGCCGTTGTGAGGGTCAGCACCCAGAAGCTGCGCTGCCACAGGAAGTATGGGGACCTGCTGATAGCCCTGCAGGACTACGTGGTACCTGTGCACAGGCGCTACGTGGAGCAGGTGCTCTTCGACTCCTCGAAGTTTACCCTGAAGGAGGGGCTTGCACTGCCCATGAGCGAGTTTGCGGCTCAGACGGAGGCACCGCCGGTGTTCAGGAATGCGGCCGCTCTCGGAGCACTCTGCCACCTGTACGGCATAGATGTGGAGGTTCTCAACCAGGTCTACCGCGACGCCTACGGAGAGAAGGCAGAAAAGGACATTGTGCTGGCTGAGATGGGATACAGCTATGCGAAGAAGCGCTTTGAGAGGATTAGAGAGGTTGAGCAAATAGGCAGACCCCGTGCGCTGCTTGACGGTAACCAGAGCGCGGGTCTTGGCGCCGTCAGAGCAGGGCTGAGGTGCTACTACGCCTACCCCATGACGCCCTCCACCTCGCTGCTCCACTTCCTGGCCTCGCACAGGAGGGAGCTTGGAGTAACAGTGGTCCAGCCTGAAAACGAGATATCAGCTGCCATAATGGCAATAGGCTCCGCTTTTGCGGGTACAAGAGCCATGGTGGGCACCTCCGGCGGGGGTTTCGCGCTCATGCAGGAGGCCTTTTCTCTTGCGGGGATGGCCGAGATACCTGTGCTATTCCTGGAGGCGCAGCGTCCGGGACCCAGCACCGGGCTGCCCACCTGGCATGCGCAGCAGGACCTGCGCTTTGTTCTGCATGCCGGGCACGGGGAGTTTCCCCGTATAGTGGCCTCTCCGTGTGATGTTGAAGACGCCTTCCACCTCGCCGGAGAGCTTCTAAACCTGGCGTGGCGCTTTCAGACTCCCGCGGTGCTGCTCATGGACAGGTACCTCTCGGAGAGCACAGCCACCGCCGAGATTGATGTGGATGCCGTGAAGGAGGAGCCGCCTCTGCTCTATGAGGGTGAGCCAGAAGACTACAGGAGGTACCTCATCACAGACTCCGGCATCAGTCCGCTTGCGTTCCCGCCCCGGGTGATGCTCAAGGTAACCGGCAATGAGCACGACGAGCTTGGGTACACCACCGACGACGCAGCGCAGAGCGCTGCAATGTATGAGAAGAGGATGAGGAAGGAGAAAGCCATAGAGGAGGAACTCAGGAGAAGGCAGGCGGTTAGAACCTTTGGCAGCGGCAGGGATGTGGTCTTCACCTGGGGCTCGAGCACAGGTGCGGTGATAGAAGCCGCGGAGGAACTTGGTTTGAGAGTGGTGCAGGTGCGCTATCTTTCGCCTTTTCCAAAGTGGGAGGTTGAGCACCTGGAGTTTGAGCGCGCCGCATGCGTGGAGTGCAACTACACGGGACAGCTTGCCTCACTGCTTAAAGAACATGGATGCATAGAAGCAGAGCTAATCCCGCGCCATGACGGCAGACCTTTTACCCCCGATGAGCTGGTTCCAAGGCTGAGGGAGGTGTTCTCATGAGGCTTGCCACCGGTGCCAGGATAGTGTGGTGCCCCGGCTGTGGAAACTTCGGAATTTTAAAAGCCTTTACACAGGCGGTTGAGGAACTCTCCGCAGAGGTGGAGCTGGAGAGGTTTGTCCTTGTCTCTGGGGTGGGCTGCCACGGCAAGATTGCAGACTATATTGCGCTGAGCAGCTTCCACACCATCCACGGCAGGGTGCCTCCGCTGCTCACAGGCATAAAGCTGGCAAATCCCGGGCTGATTGTGGTTGGCTTTGCAGGGGATGGCGACATGTACAACGAGGGGCTGGTGCACCTCATACACGCGGCCAGGAGGAATATCGATGCCACTCTGATAGTGCACAACAACTCTGTTTATGGCCTGACAACCGGCCAGGCAACAGCCACCTCTCCCAGAGGCTTCAGAGGCAGGAGCACGCCGGAGGGAAATCCGGAGGAGCCTTTAAATCCCATAGCGCTGATGCTCGCCTCTGGAGCGAGCTTTGTTGCGCGCTGCTTTGCAGGGGATACTGCGCACCTCAAGCAGATTGTAAAGCGGGCGATTCTCCACAGGGGTTTCTCCTTCATCGATGTGCTCCAGCCCTGCGTGACCTTCAACAACACCTGGAAGCTCTACAAAGAGAAGGTACGCCCCATCGAGCGGCCGCCTGAGAGCAGGGAAGAGGCCATAAAACTGGCCTGCAGCGCCGATTCTGTACTCACAGGAATTTTCTACAGTGAGGAGAGGGAAACCTGTGAGGAGCAGGTGCGCATCGAGGCTCGCCACGCCAGTGTTAAGACGCTGATTGAGAAGCTGAAGTAGTTATATGGGCGGGGCAATGGCCACAAGCACGCGCATGCGCGTCTTAGCCTTAACTCCGTGGGGCTCGCTAACCCTGCTTATCAGCAGGCTTCCGGGCTTTGCCTGTATTTCCCTCTTCCCGTCGGTGAAGTAGCCCTCCCCTTCCAGCACCAGGATTAAAACCTCGCTTTCTTCGGGGTGGCTGTGCACGGGAAGTTCGGCACCCGCGTCGAAGTTGAAGTTTATTATCCGCCAGCTTGGCGAATCGTGCAGCAACTTCAGCACTCGCTCCCCCTCTTTGAACTGCGCATATTCGTTCAGGTCTATTACCTGCATTTTTCACCACCACTTTAATACTGGTCTTACTCCAAATTAATCCTATCTGCGAACATGTTAGAACAGCTGACTGCTGAGCCATGCCATGTGTTTAGAGGTAGTAGTTCACACCCAGGTATGCAGAGTAGAGCAGGAGAAGCAGCATCCCTCCTGCGCGGGAGATTCCGCCCCTGAGCATGAATCCACAGTTAACGGTGAGGAGAAGCATCATCGCCGGAAAGTGCAGCAGCAGCACGCTCCGCTCCACGCTCAGAGGTGCCGCTGCTGCGATTACCCCCAGGTTGAAGAGCACAAAAAACAGAACTGTGCCCAGGATGTTGCCCAGGCTTATCTCCGGTCTGCCCCTCCACGCGGGTATCACCATGCGGGCAACCTCCTCAAAGCTTACCGCAGCCGCAATGAAAACCATTCCCAGAAGGGTTTCGCCTATCCCGAAGCTCTGGATTACCCCCCTTGCGCCCCTCACCAGGAGTTCCGCTCCCAGCAGTATAATCCCCAGGCTTACCACCAGAAGTGCCGGAAAGTACCAGACAGGCTTTCCTCCCGCCTCATGCACGACCTCCCGGAACTCCTCGTCCTGCTCAAGAAAGGTGCTGCGCCTCGAGTCCCTGAGGATGTAGCCTAATACCGGCAGGGAGATTGCAACAAGAATCAGGCCGTCGGAGCGCGAAAGCAGGCCGTCCTGCATGAGGAAAAACATGGGCAGCGGGGAGAGCAGGGTTAGCAGAACATAGCGCGCGGGTATCCTGACTTCCAGAGGGACGAGCAGGGCAGTTATTCCAACCGCCGCGCCCAGCAGGAATATGCTGGAGCCTATCACAGTTCCCAGACTTATTCCGGACAGCCCATTCAGGGCAGCCGCAACGCCGGCCGCAAGATTCTCCATGTCGAAGCCTCCGAAGATTACCCCAAGTGCAAAGGTGGAGACCCCCAGCACGAGGGCAGAGCCGGCGATGCCCTGCACAAAGCGCTCCGCTCCATATACAACGAGCGCTATTCCCAGGACCAGCATCGCCACTTCAATCACTCCAGCACCTCCCCCACCAGCTCGCGTATTTTATTGCGCGCCTCCTCAAGCGCCCTGCGCCCCTTCCGGGTGGCGCGGTAGTACCGCCTCCTCCTCCCTCCCACAATTTCTGTTCTGCTTTCCAGATAGCCCCACTTTTCCAGATTGTGAAGTGCAGGATACAGCGTCCCGGGGCTTATGTCGTAGCCGTGTCTCCTCAGCTCCTCCATCATCTCAACTCCGCACACCTCCCTCCTGGAGGCGTGGTACAGGATGTGCACCTTTATGAAGCCCAGGAAGAACTCCCGCATCATAATATCATATAACGATATCGTGTCACGATATATAATGTTTTTGAACAATTTGGGAAAAATGAAATAAAAGCCCCTGCACTACTCTCTTCAATGGCTGATAAAGGAGACGGAAGGTTAGTGGTTATTATCGTGGCTGTTTTCCTGCTCGGCGGAGCTGGCGGACTGGCCGCAGCCAAGCTTGCTTCTTCCCCGGTCACGGATGTGCAGGTATCCTATGAGGAGATCTACGATACATTCCAGTGCCCCTGCTGTGGCCAGCCCATAAGCGCAGACTGCTGTCAGCTTGCGATTGAGCGCAAGGGCTATGCCACCGGCCTGATAGACGCTGGTCTGGGCAGGATGCAGGTCATGGAGAAGTACGTGGCACGCTATGGCATCGACTCCTTCAGGAATGATACCGCAAGGGCAGAGTTCCGGGAGTATATGCTCAAGAAGGCACCCAGGGATAGACCCGTAGTTGAGGTCTCCCCGGAAAGTGCAGACCTGGGCAACGTGAGCATCGCCGGCGGCGAGGTGGTGACCACCTTCCAGGTGAAGAACGCCGGTAAAAACAGGCTGGTCATAACCAACCTGGCCACCTCCTGCGGCTGCACCACCGCTGCGCTGGTGGTGAGGGGTGTTGAAGGCCCCAGGTTCGGGATGGACATGGGCCAGGGCTCGGGTCCTGCAGAATGGGAGGCAGAGCTATCTCCAGGGGAAACCGCCACCCTGAAGGTGTACTACGACCCCCGTGTACATGAGGACCTGCGCGGCTTTGTTATCCGCGAGGTGTACATCTACAGCAACGACCCCGTTGACCCTGTGGTGAAGGTCAGGATATCTCTGAATCAGGTGGAGTAGAGCCGGACAGCGCCGTCTTCCGCAGTGGAAAAAAGAGCCTTCATCAGGGGGCATCTTGCCGGGCCCTGTCCAGAAGCAGCCTCATCTCAGTCCTCGCCACCATCTCGCGTATGCTCTGCACCGCATCCGGGTTTGCGGAGATGCTGGATATGCCGAACTCCACCAGCCTGCTCGCCACCTCCGGGTCGCTTCCAGCTTGGCCGCAGATGCTTGTCTCCACCCCGTGCCTGCGGCACTCTTTAATTACCATCTCTATTAGCTTCATAACCGCGGGATGCTTCTCTGTATAGAGCTTCGCCACCCTCTCGTTGTTCCTGTCCACAGCGAGGGTGTACTGGGTAAGGTCGTTGGTGCCGAAGCTTATGAAGTCCACGCCCTCGTGCAGAAACTCCTCTATAATCAGCGCCGCCGCGGGTATCTCCACCATTATCCCGAACTTGACGTCGCGATGGGGCTCTATCCCCACCTCCCGGGCTATCTCCTTTGCCCTGCGCAGCTCCTCGGGGTGCTGCACCAGGGGTATCATCACGCCGATGTTGGTGTAGCCCTCGTCTACGAGTTTCTTAATCGCCCTGAACTCAACCCTTAGAAGCTCCGGCTGGTCCAGGGCGCGGCGCACTCCGCGCCAGCCCAGCATGGGGTTGTGCTCCACGGGCTCGTCTTCCCCGCCCTCAAGGCCGCGGAACTCGTCGGTGGGAGCGTCGAGGGTGCGGTACCACACCGGCTTCGGGAAGAAGGGCTGCGTCACCTTTCGCACGCCCTCGGCTATCTTCTCTACAAGCTCCTCCTCCTTACCCTCGCGGATGAACTTCATTGGATGCTTGCCGATGCCCAGTATGAGGTGCTCAACGCGCAGCAGGCCCACGCCGTCCGCGATGGGCGCAACCCTGGGTGCGACCTCGGGGATGCTGATGTTCACCTTTATCTCGGTGGCGGTAACTATTTTCGGAGCCGCCGCTGCTGTCACCTCCTGGCGCCTCTCCTCTTTCATCCTGGAGATTCCCCTGTAAACCACCCCCCGGGTGCCGTCAACGGTGACCTCCATCCCGTCACTCAGCACCTCTGTGGCGTTGCCTGTGCCCACGACGCAGGGTATGCCCAGCTCCCTGCTGACGATTGCGGCGTGGCATGTCATTCCACCCTCATCGGTAACTATCGCGGATGCACGCTTCATCGCGGGCACCATGTCTGGATTCGTCATCGTGGTGACAAGCACGTCGCCCTCCTTTATCTTATCCAGCTCCTTCACACTGAAAATAACCTTGACCCTGCCGGAGCCCATGCCAGGGCTCGCAGCCAGGCCCTTGACGAGCACCTCCCTGGCTTCACCGGCAGACTCCTCCTCCCTGTCCTCCTTTTCGTAGAGCACAGTTATAGGTCGCGACTGGAGCAGGTAAAGTTTCCCAGCCTCATAGGCCCACTCTATGTCCTGAGGCGTGCCGAAGTGCTCCTCAACCTTCTTGCCAAGCTCTGCCAGCTCGGCAAGCTCCTGTTCATTAAGCACCTGCTCACCTGCACGCTCGGGCGGTAGCTTAACCTTGATGGTCCTGCCTGTTTTCTCGTCCTTGGTAAACATTATCTCCTTCACCGCCACCTCCTTGTGAAGAAGCCTGTTGCTCGCCTTGTCGATGACGTAGTGGTCCGGCGTGACCGCACCCGAGACCACACCCTCCCCCAGGCCGAAGGCAGCCTCTATAACAATTTTGTCCCTCTCTCCCGTCGCTGGATGAACGGAGAACATCACCCCCGCCTTGTCCGCGTTGACCATCTTCTGCACCACAACGGCGATGGCAACGCGCTCGTGGGCAAAGCCCTTCTTCTCGCGGTAGAATATCGCGCGCGGGGTGAAGAGCGAACTCCAGCACCGGCGCACGTAATCCACGACCTCCTCACCCTTCACATTCAGAAAGGTTTCCTGCTGTCCGGCGAAACTCGCTCCCGGCAAATCCTCCGCGGTTGCAGAGCTGCGCACCGCCACAAACTCCTCATCCTTGCCCGCCCGCCTTGAGAGCTCGCGGTAGCTCTCAAGAATCTCCTTTGCAAGAGTTTCCGGTACTGGCGTGGAGATTATCATCTCCCTTATCTCCCTGGAAGCCTCTGTGAGCTCGTCGTTGTTGTCCACATCGGTAGCGCTGAGAACTGCGCTTATCCTCTTCGCCAGGCCGCTCTCTTCCATGAACTTTGCATAGGCCTGCGCAGTCACAACAAAGCCGGGCGGCACCGGCAGCCCCGCCCTGACGAGCTCCCCCAGGTTTGCTCCCTTGCCACCTGCTATCGCCACATCGTCCTTATCCAAATCCTCAAACCAGGTTATGTTCATCACCTTACCCTCCTGAGCACCTTCTTCTTTGTGCGCTGATAACTCTTAAATCCGAGCTCTGAGATTAAGCTGAGCTCCCGGGCGGAGAAGTTCAGACACAGCCTCAGCACACGGGGGGAAAATGCTGTGCCCTGCCCCGCAAGCATGGACACCTCCTCCCTCGCCAATAGCTCTCGCACTATTTTAAGCGCTGCCATTATGCGTGCAAACCTGCGCACATAGCTAAGGGTTGGCGCAACAGAGCCATTCTCTATTCTTGATATGCTCTCCCTGCGCAGGCCTATTATCCTGGCAATCTCCTCCTGAGTTACGCCTGCATCCTCCCTCAGCTTTTTCATGTATCTGCCGGGCTCCCTCGCGGCCACAACTTCTCCGCCTATTCTCCTGACCAGACTCCAGAAGGTCTCATCAACCCTGGATAAAGTTACTGTCATGTCACACCACTCTACGAAATGACGAGTGGTATCAGCGCTATATAAATCTTTTGTTACACAGTACGCAACAAAAATAAAAAGAGGGGGTTAGCCGTGCCTGCCGGTGACCTCCACCCGGGTCACCGCCAGGGCCCCGCATTCCAGGCACTTGGCCCAGGCACCCTCTGTGTGTTCAAAGACTGTATTGCATCTTGCACAATGGTAATACTCTCCCATACTTCCTACCTCCAGATTTTAGACTGGTGCTGGAGGTATAAATACTTTTACCTTCCCGTGAGCGAGCGAAGCGCCTTACGCAGGTAGTAGGCGTTGCTGGTGAAGCGGCGCCTCGCCAGCTCGCGCCTGAGCACCTCCACAATCACGCGCACTTCCTCCCTGTTCGCACTCCCTGCAGGAGAGCGTTTTATCCTGTGCGGAAAAAGCTCATCCCAGTAAAAGGTCCTGTTTCTGTCGGCAAAGTATATTTTCACCCTGCTCGTTGAACCCCCGCAGGTGCCGTAGTGGCATGCTATTTCCCTCAGCCTCATATAAGAGAGCTGCAGGATAACGACAGGTACTAAATATCTTCGCTGCCACAGCTCTTTTAGTGGACTCCGCAGAGTCCCTTCAAAGAGCTTTTCTTCTCATCCCCTATTTCCTCTTTGAGAACCTTTCTATACCCAGGCCTTTAATTCTCAGTGCAATCCCGATAATTCCGCCGGGCGTTGTAGCTGTCACCCACGGTATCGGCATCCCTGCAAGAGGGCTTCTGGGCATAGAGCCGGAGTAGCTCCTGTGGCTGATTTCAGAAAGCTTTTTCAAATGCATTAAATAAAACATACACTTGTTTCACATGAATCCGTATAAAAGCAGGGCTGCCCAGGTGTCTCTGGAGTACATCCTCATGCTGGGGGGAGTGCTTGTCGCAGTGGTGATTGTGGTGTGGGCCTACAACCAGCTGACCAGGACAGCTGCAATGGCGCTGGCAAACAGTACAGAAGCGATTCTGAACCAGACTATAGAGGAGGTCGTGGAGTGGCTGAGGAGGTTCTGAGCAGAAGAGGAGTGCTTGAGCCGCTGCTCGCAGGTGTGGTGCTCCTCGGCTTTCTCCTCCTTCTCTATGTTCTCAGCCCAATATACCCCGCGCTGCTCATTGCGCTGGTGGTCTTCTACCTGCTATACCCTGTGGAGTCGCGGCTTGAAGCACGTTTGAAGCGAAGATGGCTGGCAATGCTGCTGACTGTGCTTTTTGTACTTCTTCCCGGCATGGTCTTCTTCTCCTTTGTTATATACAGAGTTGCCTCCGAGGCGGTGAGCCTTCTCTCCACCCCCGAGGCCAGGCAGCTGCTGGCACTTGCTGGCATAAACATTCAGGAGTATGTGGCCCTGCTCCAGGAGGAGCTGTCCAGGATTCAGGAGCTGAGCATTGAAGAGCTTCAGCAGCTTCTCACAAGCTTCACCGGCTATGGTTCGCTTCTCCAGAGTCTTGCTGCTCTGTTTGTGGGCTTCTTCAAAGCGCTGGGAGGTGCCCTCTTTCAGATGTTTCTGGGGGTGCTGGTAGCGCTGTATCTCCTCACAAAGGCTGAAGAAATTGCAGATGCTGCCACCCATCTCGGCGACAGGCGCGTGGTTGCCTACTTCAGCTATCTCGATGCGCTGCTCAGGCAGATAGTGTACAGCATCTTCCTCACGGCCCTCTTCACAGGCCTGCTCGCCTACGCTGTGTACAGCACTTTTTCAGTGCCCTTCACCGGCCTGCTGGCGGCACTCACCGGGGTGCTCACCCTTATCCCCATCGTGGGGGGATGGCTGGTTTACGCGCCCATGACGGGCTACCTCTACCTTGCCTATGGCACAGCCAAAGCCGCCTTCTTCTTCATAACCTGCGTTGCTGTGCTAAGTGTGCTGCCTGATATTGTAATCCGCCCGCTTGTTGCCAGCGTCTCAGGAAGGGTGCCGGTTGTGCCCCTTCTTATAGGCTTCATTGCGGGCACCGCAAGCCTGGGTGCGAAGGGCATCCTCCTGGGTCCGGTGGTGGTTTTTGCAGCCCTGGGCTTTGTGCGCATCTTCGTGAAGGGTGAGGGCTAACCCCTCCTCAGGCTCCTCCAGAACATCTCCGCCTGCAGCGCGTGGAAGCGGAGCATCCCCTCGACGCTGCGCTGGTCTATGCTCTTGTCGTCGAAGGAGACCGCCTCCACCGAGTAGAGCGCATACTCTGACTCCCTCCCCACGACGGTGCACCTGCCCTGGTGAAGTCTCGCCTTAACCCTGCCTGTGACACGCTCCTGGGTTGCGTCGATGAAGGCGTCGAGGGCGAAGCGCAGGGGCTCGTTCCACAAGCCAAAGTACACCAGCTCGCTCCACCTTGCCTCCACCTGCGCCTTGAAGGCGAGCTCCCTGCGCGTGAGCACCAGCGCCTCAAGCGCCCTGTGCGCGGTTATAAGAAGCTCAGCTGCGGGGCACTCGTAGTTCTCCCTTGCCTTTAGCCCGAGTATGCGGTCCTCTATCATGTCTATCCTGCCGACGCCGTGCTCTCCCGCGATGCGGTTCGCCTCAGCGATGAGCTCCGCTGGCTCAAGCTCGCGGCGGTTTAGCCTCACAGGCACGCCCCGCTCAAACTCCACCTCAACCAGCTCGGGCTCGTGTCTGCGCAGCTTCGTCCACTCGTATATCTCCTCGGGCGGCTCAAAGGCGGGGTCTTCAAGCGCACCCCCCTCGATGCTCCTGCCCCACAGGTTCTCGTCTATGCTGTAGGGCTTCTCCACGTCCACGGGTATAGCGATGCCCTGCTCCCTTGCGTAGGCGATGCTCTCTGTGCGTGTGAGATTGAGCTCGCGTATGGGCGCGATTATCTTTTTGTCGGGCGCGAGGGTTCTGAACACCGCCTCGAAGCGGAACTGGTCGTTGCCCTTGCCGGTGGCGCCGTGGGCGAGAGCTTCCGCACCCTCGCGCTTCGCCACCTCCACCACCTTCTCTGCGATAAGCGGCCTCGCAAGCGCCGTGCTGAGCGGATAGCCCTCGTAGCTGGCGTTCGCCTTTATTGCGCGGAAGATGTACCCGCGGGCGAACTCCTCCTTTGCGTCTATGGTGTAGTGCTCAGCCACGCCCAGGGAGCGCGCCTTCTCCTCCACCTCGCGGAGCTCCTCCTCAGCCAGGCCAACGTCCACTGTGACGGTTACAACCTCGCACCCGTACTTCTCCTGCAGCAGCTTAACGCACACGCTGGTGTCGAGCCCGCCCGAGTATGCGAGAACAGCCTTCATGAAATTCTCCTCCTGCCATGCTTTTTTAATTCCCCTGCAGAACCTGCATCTCAGTTTTTAGACCTCATTAGCCGTAAGAGCAGGGTAAAGGGGGAACAACTCCACAACAACAGATAACAGTCTGGACGCTACCTTAATAAGCTTTTTCCAGGCATTCTACAAAAAACCGCAAAACAGCATATACCGCCACGCCGCTAACAACAGCCACTCCCAGATTCCTCCATCGGAGCTGGGATAAAAACACGGCAATAATTGCGATTGTGCGTGCCAGCAGCTCCCGTGGTGCAAGGTTCTGCTGTTCCGGCATAGCTGACACCACCAGGAGCGCTGAAATCAATGAAGCAGCCATCATGCTCAGAAGCCCGCTCGCATCCGGTGTAAAAATTCTGCTGCGGCTGGCGACTGCAATGGCGAGGGGCACTGCACGCATCACATAGGTTCCTGCAGCCACAATCAGCATCGCCGCAAATACATCCCCTTCCACCCCTATCTCCTCCTGACAGCAATGGCAAACAGCGGGCCCAGAATACCCGCAAATAGTACTCCCATTGCCGTAAATCCCAGCAGAAAGGCTGTTAGCGCAATAGCTGCACCGGTGACTGCAGCATACAGGGTGTCCCCTCTGAGCAGGGGAAGCAGAAGAGCAGCAAACAGTGCGGGCAGCGCAAACGACATGAGCGGAGCGAAGGATGGTGACGCCAGCAGCAGTAGCTCTCCGCCCGCAGCACCTGCAAAAGTTCCTGCAACCCATGAGAGGTATGCCCCCGCTTCCAGCCCCAGAAGCCAGAACATTCGTGCGCTGCTGTCAATCTTCTCGAGCCGCACCAGGGCGGTTGCAAAAACCTCGTCGGTAAGGCCGAAGGCGAGCGGAAGAGCGTGGTGCAGCCTCGGGCGGCTTAAAAATCTCGCCACCAGAGGACCGTAAAGAATGTGGCGAAGGTTAAGTGCAAGAGATGTGACGGTGGCAATGGCGATGGGCGTGCCTGCACCAATAAGACCGACAAATGAGAACTGACTTGCACCGGCAAAAATCAGGGCAGAGACCAGCACACTCTCACCTGTGCTCATGCCAGCTCCGGCGGCTGATATTCCGAAGGCTACAGCCACAGGTAGATATCCGAGAACTATCGGAAAGCTGGCTTCAACCCCCCTGACAAAGTTTCCAAGGGCGCTACGCTTCCTTCCTGAGCGCAAAAACATGGGTACCTCCGTCCATCTCACCATATCCAGAGGTGGCATAAACCCTGCAATGCTCCATTAACCTGAAGCCCGAGCATTCGGCCAGTGTTAAGAAGCGCTCTGGATAGGTCTTCAGCTCTGCCTCATAATCGAGTCCTGCCACCAGGGCTTCAAGCTCAAGTATCTGAAAGCGGTAGTAGGCAAGCAGCTCATGAGAGGGAGCGGCGGGAAGGTGCAGCTCCCCCACCTTGCTGAAAAGCTCCCGGGCTCTGGCAGTCGCCGAGTCCACCTCACCGCACTCCGCCTCGTAGGCGAGAAGTGGCACCTCTCTGCCCAGCATATCCACAAGCTCCAGCTCCTCAGGAGCGATTTTATCCCTGACACCATGGGGGACATCGAAAAGCGTTGCAAGCATGCAGACGGAATGGTGTTTGATAAGCTCTCTGTTTCGCTCCGAAGCTGTTGTATAGGGTGACAAAAACTCATCCGCCACCAGTAAAAGACCCCCGTCATGAAGCAGCTCACATGCCTTCTGCAGAAAGAAAGGGGTGGTGATATGATGGGAAGCACCCACCGATATCACAACCGGAAATCGATGGCCGGGCTCTGCCCTCAGAAAGTCGCTTTGAATGAGGTTTACCTCAAGGCCATCCACCACGCTGCGCCTTAGATACTCGCATGCTGCAGCACTGGGTTCAACTGCAACAACCTTTAAAGGCGGGTAAAGTTCCAGAAGCATTCGTAGGTGAAGCCCCGGTCCGGTTCCCACATGCACGGCTGATACTGACGCTCCCTCAAAGGTTTTGTTTAGCAGGTGAGCAAGCGTCAATGATTGCAGCGCATGGGCAGGGTGAAGCGCCTTATAGGGGCTGCAACTTACCCTGTGGTCGAAAAGGCGTGATTTCATGTCACTGCCGGTATTCATCCCTTTTACGTCCAAGAACCGGAGCACAGAGGGAGGAACAGCCGGATGCCCGTGATGCAGCAATATCTCGGCGGCAAGTGCACTTAGAGTGGGGGATTCTCCCCCCACCAGCCCGCGCAACAGTCTCTGCTCCTGCTCCGAGAGCCTGTTTTTAAACATTAATCTGGCCACTCTTGCCGCCTGTCCAAGAGCCCCCTTTCCCCCGGGCTGCAATCCCAGCTGCACCCTCCCCCGGGGGCATGCAAAGATAAACACCGAGAGACCGTCCTCCTCCATCACGATGAAAAATCGGATGGGTAGCTTGAAGCGGGGATTCTGCAGCTTCCTCAGCTGCTGGACAAGCCTGTCCACCGCTTCTGGCATGGGTTCTTCTGGAGAGTGCAACTTTACCCTCAGCACCGGAATCCCCAGTGCCACTTCTTCCAATGCCCGGCGGAGCGTAACGGATATACCTTCCCACCCTGCATCCCCTCGCGGCAAAGGGAATAGTATGGTATAGCGGTCGGTGCGAACTTCTCCTTTTGGATACTCAACAGAAACCAGTGCTGTGGCTGGTTTGTCCAGGGCGATGTAAACGTGGGGCTCGTCTCCCCTGAAGGAAAATACCTCCCCGGCCTTAACGAGGCTCGGAGAGCTGAGCGGACCAGCGAGCATGCGACCATCAATCACAAGTATCCTCTCCCTCACCCCGGGAACATGCGGCGCCGCCTCTCGCCTGCAATTTGCCTCAATTCGCATTAAATATACCTCGATCCTTGGTTCGCCCTCTGAGTGTTCGATAAGACGAACGTTTACGCCGGCTTCCCCAACCTCAGCACTTCCACCTATTCTTTCAGAAACCAGCACGCCGAATGGCACGCCCAGAGCGTCTGCCAGCGCCCATAGCGTAGAGATGGTGGGGTTTGCTTCCCCGGCCTCCAGAGAAGAAAGCGTAGATTTCGAAATTCCGGCTTTTTCCGCTAAACCGCTGAGTGAAATCCCTCTCTCCTTCCGCAGGGAGCTGAGATTCCTTGCAAGAATCTCCGATATTCTACCACCCTTTTCCATCATATAGAACACTATGTTCATTATATCAGAAGCATAAATATAAGGGTTTTGGCAGCTGGCATCATGCTGGCAGCTGGCAGCATGCAGAAGGCTGCAGATATCTGATAGTGGCAGAGCTTTGCTGACGTTCCTTCGCATTTAAAGGGGGATGAGCTTCTCCATCTCCTGCGAAGACGGAAGGGCAAGGGCGGGTAAGCTGCGCACCGCTCATGGTGAAGTCGAAACCCCCTGCTTCCTGCCCGTGGCAACGAAGGCAAGTGTAAAAACCCTCGCCAGCGAAGAAGTGCTCGAGCTTGGCTATGAGGCGATTATATGCAACGCCCTGGTGCTCTACCTCAAGCCCGGGGTGGAGGTCATAGCAGAGCAGGGGGGGCTTCACAGCTTCATGAACTTCCACCGCACCATCTTCACCGACTCCGGCGGCTTCCAGGCCCTCAGGAGGGAGTTCTGTCCCGAATTTACAGGGCGCGGCATAGCTTTTCGCTCCCCCTTCGACAGGTCGAGGCACCTCTTCACCCCCGAGCTCTGCATGGAGGTGCAGCAGGCTCTTGGCAGCGACGTTGCGCTGACTTTAGACGACTGCCCCCCCTACGGCGAGGCAAGGGAGCGCTACGCCGAGAGCGTGGCGCGCACCACGCGCTGGGCGAGGCAGTTTAAAGAGGCGCACTCCTGCGATGAGCAGCTGCTCTTCGCCATAGCTCAGGGGGGAACCTTCGCTGACCTGCGCAGGGAGAGCGCCGCCCAGCTTGCGGAGCTGGACTTCGACGGCTACGGCATAGGCGGGCTGAGCATAGGTGAACCCCACAGCGTAATGCTGGAGATGCTGGAGGTTAGCATTTCAGTCCTCCCTCCGGAAAAGCCGCGCTACCTGATGGGCCTTGGCTCGCCCGTGGAGGTGCTTGAGGCGATAGGGAGGGGCGTGGATGTGTTCGACTCCGCCTTTCCAACGCGCAATGCGCGGCACAGTGCAGTCTACACCCGGCATGGGAAGTACAGCATCGCCAAGGCAAAGCATTTGAAAAGCGAGAAGCCGCTTGAAGAGGGATGCACCTGTTACACCTGCAGAAACTACACCCGCGCCTATGTGAGCCACCTGATGCGTGCCGGCGAGGCCCTGGGCATGCGTCTTGTAACCCTGCACAACCTGCACTTCATGCAGCGTCTGATGCGCAATGCAAGGCGCGCGATTCGCTCCGGTGAGTTCACCGAGTTCGTGAAGGACTTCATGAGGAGGTTCAGGAAAGGTGCGGGTGAGTGAAAGGCGTTGCATTGTGGCTTTTCTGGCTTTCGGTGCAATAGCGTATGTTTTCGCCTACCTCGCACCGGAGGAGGAGTTTCTGGGCGCGGGCTACAAGCTGCTGTACCTGCACCTGCCCCTGCTCTACATCTCCCTTGGCTCCTTCTACCTTGCGGCGCTTCTCGGGGTGTTGTCTTTGAGTACAGAAAGATACCGCCAGACGTCTCACAGGCTTGCCGTGGTGGCGCTTCCATTTGCACTGGCAAACCTGGTGGTAATCTACTTCTTTGAGATGGTCACCTGGGGTGCCTTTATTGCAGAGGAGCCCAGATTCTACTTCCTTGTGATAAGTTACGGTATGATTTTAGTTCTCCTGCTTCTCCACCGGCTGGGGGAGCCCGGACTCCTTGCCGTCGCCTCAGCGCTCCTGCTAATCGCAAATCTGTTCCTCTATCTGCGGCTTCGCAGTCTGGACACCTGGCAGCTCCACCCCAGCGATGTTGACATGCCCGTGGAGATGCGCCTCCCTCTGGTGTTTGCGCTTGCCGCCCTTTTGTGCCTCTACTACTTAATGTTTAAAAAGCTTGAAGGCTAATTTTTGAATGGATGGGCTGTGGCAGAGACGATGCGGAGCTCAGAGAGCTTGTGCAGAGACTGAAGGAGTCTGAGGAGAGGTACAGGGAGCTGTTTGAAAATGCCAACGATTTAATAGTCATCTTCAATCTTGACGGCGTGATAGAGGAGGTGAACCGCGCCGTTGAGGAAAAGGTGGGGCTGAGCAGGACTGAGATATTGGGCAGGCGTGTGGAGGAGTTCATACACCCGGAGTTCAGGCGCATACTCCGGGAGAGGGTGAGGTATATTGTGAAGACCAGGAGGTCCCCGGACAGTTTCCAGGAGTACAGGGTAATAGATGCCCGGGGTGGCAGCTTCTGGGTGGAAGCGAGGGGGAGACCCATTGTAAAGAACGGTCGGGTGGTTGGGATACAGGTTATAATGCGGGACATAACCCAGCGCAAGCGTGCGGAGGAGGCACTGCGCGAGAGTGAGGAGAAGTACCGCTCTCTGGTGGAGAACTCCCATACGGGGATATATATTATCCAGGACTGCGTTTTCAAGTTTGTGAACCAGAAGCTGTGCGAGATAACCGGCTACTCCAGGGAGGAGCTTCTGGGCATGGACTTCCGGAGGCTGATCGCACCCGAGAGCAGCCATATCCTGGAGGGCTCCCTGAAGAGGATGCGGGGGGAAGCGGGACCTGCGCGCTTCGAGTTTATAGGGGTGCGCAAGGACGGTGAGAAGCGGCATGCTCTGGTGTACTCTGTGCCCATAATATACAGGGGCAGACCTGCGGTGCAGGGTAACCTAATAGACATCACCGATATCAAGAAAGCACAGGAAGAGCTGAAGATGCTGGCGAGCATAGTGGAGAACGTTTCAGAGGCGATATGCAGCTTCGACCTGGAGGGCAGGATAACCTACTGGAATGCCCACGCGGAGGCACTGTTCGGCTACACCAGGGAGGAGATAATGGGCAGGCATATATCTGCAATTGTGCCTCAGGAGCGGGGGGATGAAGTGGAGTACTGCATGAAACTCGCCTCAGAGCGGGGGTACATCTCCGGCTTCGAGACGGAGAGGATGAAGAAGAGCGGAGAGCGCTTTCCCGTGGAGCTCACCACAACGGCACTGAGGGATGGGAGGGGCGAAGTGAAGGGCTTCATATCGATTATGAGGGACATAACCCAGCGCAAGCGTGCAGAGAAGGCGCTGCGGAGACGGGTGGAGCAGCTCAAGGCGGTATATCAGATGGCAGATGCGGTGAGCAAGGCCAGAGCCATAGAGGAGATATACCTGGAAGCGCTAAATGCGCTGCAGCGCGCTCTGCGCGCTGACAGGGCGGCGATTCTGCTATTCGACAGAAACAGGCTTCGCTTCAAGGCCTGGCGCGGTATTTCTAAGAGATACAGGAGGGCGGTGGAGGGTCACTGCCCCTGGCCGAGAGGCGAGAAGAAGCCGGAGCCGGTGCTTATATCTGATGTTGCCTCTGAGCAGGGGCTGGACGAATCCCTGCGCAGCACGATACTGGAGGAAGGCATCCGTGCGGTGGGCTTTTTTCCTCTGGTGTACAGGCACAGGCTGCTGGGGAAGTTCATGGCGTACTACGACACCCCCCACAACTTCACCGAAGAGGAGGTACGCCTTGCAAGCACCATCGCGAGCCACATTGCCTTTGCCATAGAGCGCAAGCGCGCCATCGCGGCGCTGCGTGAGAGTGAGGAGAAGTACCGCACGCTTATAGACAGCGCCCTTGATGCTATATTCCTGCACGACCTGGAGGGAAAGATAATCGAGGTCAACAGCGCCGCCGCTGAGCGGCTGGGATACTCCAGGGAAGAGCTCCTCAACATGAGGATTCAGGATATTATCCCTGAAGAGAGAAGGGAGCAGTTTTCCGGGGCTATAAAGGAGCTGCTTGAGAAGAAGAGCATCTTCTTCGAGTCGGAACATCTCCGCAGAGATGGAAGCAGCTACCCGGTGGAGGTGAGTGCACGCCTGATGGACTTCCGTGGCAGAAAGGTGGTGCTGGCGATATCCAGGGACGTTACCAAGCGGAAGCAGATGGAGCGCCAGATTATAATTTCAGAGAAGCTGGCCTCTCTTGGTGTGCTTGCCGCCGGCATAGCGCATGAGCTCAACAATCCCCTCAACAACATCTACCTGCTGGCGCAGCTCATAAAGGAGGACCTGCACGCCGGAAGAGCCAGAGAGGAGGACGTGGATATGATACTCCAGCAGGTGCAGCGTGCCTCTCAGATAATCCGCGGGCTGCTGGAGTTCTCCAGAGAGGGCTTTGTGAACTTCGAGGAGGTGGACATCAACGCCGCAATAGAGGAGATGCTGGGCTTCATGGAGAAGGTGATGGAAAGTCACCGCGTGCGGGTGGTAAAACGCCTGGGGAGAGTTCCGAAGGTGGCTGGAGACAAGACAATGCTTCAGCAGGTGATGGTGAACCTTATAACAAACGCCTGCCAGGCCATGCCCCAGGGAGGAGAGATACGCATAACCACGCGCAGCAGGGACGGCTCAGTGGAGATAAAGATAAGCGATACTGGAGTGGGTATAGAGGAGAGGCACCTCTCGCGAATCTTTGACCCCTTCTTCACCACGAAGGAGAAGGACGGCTCCGGCCTGGGGCTCGCTGTAAGCCACAGCATAATCAAGCGTCACGGCGGTGAGATAACCGTGGAGAGCGAGCTTGGCAGGGGGAGCACCTTCATCATTGTGCTTCCCGCCCTTAAGGAGTGAGGTCTTCATGGGAGCAGACCCCTATGGGAGGTTTGCGCTCCTCTTTCTGCTCTTCGCCTTTGTGCATTCCCTCACGGCGGCAGACTTCTTCAAGCGCAGGGTGAAGAAGCTGCTGGGTGTGGAGGGTAAAAGCTACCGGCTTGCCTACAACCTCCTGAGTGTGCTCTCCGCTGTGCCCTTCACAGTAATCTGGCTCTCGGCCAGAAGGGAGACGCCTCTGCTCCTACATCTGGAAGGCTGGGTAGCGCTTCTTGCTGTTCTGCTCAAGCTTGCGGGCGCTGCGATAATTATTGCAGGTGTTGTCCAGACAGGTGCGGCCGAGTTTCTGGGCCTTAAACCAGAGCGGAAAAGGCTTGTGACCTCTGGGCTGTATGCAAGGGTGCGCCATCCCATGTACCTGGGGGCGCTGCTCTTCTTATGGGCAACACCGGTGCTCTACGCGCTTGACCTGCTGCTGTGTATCCTGGCGACACTTTACCTCATCTTTGGCATGTATGTGGAGGAGCGGCGGCTTCTTGCAGACTTCGGCTCTGCTTACGAGAGCTACCGCTCCCGGGTACCGGCGCTCATCCCTGTTCCCCGAAGGCCTAAAAGCTGAGCACACTGCTCCCGCGGACCGCTTTTATAAGGTCGTACATACCGGCGAAGCTCGCACCCTCTACCAGCGCCTCACTGGTTATGCCCCTCGCCTCTGCGCAGGGTCTGCACACCTTTATATCCACACCCAGGCTCTGAAGCGCCTCCAGAAGTTCTGGAAGAGGCGCCAGACCAACGCCCTGAATGTGGTCCGCCACACCCCGCTTTGCAAGAAGAGCGGCGTCGTTCATCAGAAATAGCACCACATCGTCGCCCTCCTCTCCTGCCGCCTTTGCGGCGAGAAAAGCAAGGGTCGCGCGGCTGGGGTCGTCGGGACCGTGAGTGGCTGTTACAACAATTCTTGCCAATCTACCACCTCCTGCATATTGTTGAAGGCAGCGGTTATAAAGGTTGGGATGCTTCTGAACAAAAAAAAGCTTGAGCTCATGCTCCAGCGCTGCGAACCCTTCACCCGGCCCAGGCTCATGCTGGAGCAGTACGCCACCCCCGCATCCCTTGCGGCCGAGCTCCTGATGCTTGCCTGCCTCAAGGGGGATATTCTGGAAAAGGTGGTGTTCGACCTGGGGTGCGGTACAGGGAGGCTGGGCATAGGCGCGGCGCTGCTGGGAGCAAAGCGTGTGGTGTGCGTGGATACCGATTCAGAAGCGCTGAGCGCTGCCAGAAGGAATGCCGAAAAATTTGCTCTCGATAACATAGAGTTTATTCTGGCTGATGTCAGAGATATAAGCGGGAGAGCAGAGACGGTGGTTCAGAATCCGCCTTTTGGGGTGCATGTTAGAGGTGCTGACAGGTGGTTTCTTGAGAAGGCGCTCCAGGTTGCGGCTGTGGTTTATTCGATTCACAAGCGCGAGACGCGGGAGTTTGTGCACCGCTATGTGCGCACCCTCGGTGCGAGGGTGGAGGAGGTCCTGGAGAGGCGCTTTGAGCTGCCCAGGAGCTATCCGTTTCACAGGAAGGAGAGGAAGTTTATCGACGTGGATATCTACCGGATAAGGAGGCTTTGAGATGGTTGAGGCAGGTGAGTTTGTTGTACCCGGTGAAGAGCTGGGGTTCAGCGAGGAGTTCATCCCTGGCAGGGGGACCTACGAGGAGAACGGCAGGATATTCGCCTCCCTGACGGGTGTGCTGAAGATAGATATGAAGGAGCGCAGGATTGAGGTTGAGCCAAAAACGAATACCATACCCGAGCCCAGAGTGGGGGATGTGGCAATATGCAGGGTGGTGGATGTGAAGCAGCAGTTTGCGCTGGTGAGGCTTATCCGCCTGCTGCGCAGCTCACGGGAGCTTCCGGGCAATGTGTACGGCACAATTCACATCTCACAGCTCCGCTCCAGCTATGTGCAGGACATAGACCGCGAAATTAAAGTGGGAGACATAGTCCTGGCGAAGGTTACCAACACCCGGCGAGTGCCAATCGCTCTGAGCACAGTGGCCACGAACCTGGGAGCGATAAAGGCGTACTGCACCACCTGCAATATTGCGCTCAAGCTGCAGGGCAGGCGCCTTGTGTGTCCGAACTGCGGCAGGTACGAGTCGCGCAAGTACTCCTCCGAGTACGGTAAGGGAGTGATATAGGGGGTGGCAGGGTGGAGATAAGGCTTATCAGGGAGTCGGATGTGGAGCTGGAATTTGAGCTTCGCGGCGAGGACCATACCTTCTGCAATCTGCTCAGGGAGGCGCTGGCACGCCACGAGGCGGTGGAGGCTGCCTCCTACCGCATCGCCCATCCCCTGCTCTCCCAGCCGGTGGTCTATCTGCGGGTGAGGCCGGGAATAGAGGTGCCCCGTGAGGGGGAGAAGGAGGTTGAGCTCACAGCTGTGCCGGGAATTGGTCCAAAGCGCAAGGAGCAGCTCGCCGGTGCGGGTATAACCAGTGCGAACGCCCTGCTTCGGGCAGACCTTGAGGTTCTGGCGGAAAAGACCGGCATAGCCAGAAGCATACTGGAGCGCTACGTCGCTGAGGCAAAGAAGCTGGACTACGGCATCCCGTCACCTCCACGGCATGTGCTGAAGCAGGTGCTGAAAGAGGTTGTGAAGGAGTTTGATGAGCTGCAGAAGAAGCTTGAGAACTGAGGAGGATTATCCTCTCCTGGGTTTCCAGGCGAGATTTGCAGAGCTATCCCCGCTGGGGGACAGCATCGCCAACCTGGTTTATTCGCTGGCGCTTTCCAGAGTTCTCGGCAGGGTGGTGGGAAAAAAAGTCCCGAATTTGATTCTCGCAGAAGCCCTCGTCAGAGCCGGGCTCCGCGAGCGGGCCGGGAGGCGGGTCAGCAGGCACGAGCTTGGCGATTTCGCCGAGAGTCTGCTGGCTCATGTGGTTCTGCAGAGAAGCCTGAGCCTGGAGGAGTGTGTTTCACTGCTGGAGAAGGAGCTGCAGGCAGAGACGGAAAACCTGGAGGAGGCCTCCATCAGGGGGTTTGCAGCTCTGCTGTCGAGAGCGGGTGAAGCTGCATGGGAGGAAGGATAACCCTGGGGCTGTACAACAGCTACGACCCGTCGAAGCTCCACGAGATCCACAGGAGGAGCGTCGCGAGAGCAGCGCCGGTGTGCTACGCCTTTGAGACCAACCTGGCGCTTTTTGGGTTTCCGCTGGAGGAGGGCTTTTCCAGCGCAATTGAGCGGCTTGCGAGCACCACCATAGGTGAGGGCGGACACTATCTCAGGCTCCTTGCCAGAGAGGGCAGGCTCGGAATCTTCCCCTTTCCGCGCCGGGGGTTTCCACCGCAGCTCGGCGAGGTGGTGGCGGCCACACCGGAGCCGGAAGAGGATAAACTCCTTGCGCCCCGGGAGCTTGCGCAGCGCGCTGAAAGGAATTCCTTCCTCGTGGTTATTGGGCTGGGAAGGCGCGGTCTGCCGCGGAATGTGCTCAGCATCGCAGACTATCACCTGGAACTTTCAGGCAGGCGTGTGCCTTTCGAGACCTGCACTGTGATAGGTATGCTTCCGGCAATGCTCCATGCCTACAGGAGGTGAAAAGTTGCGCTGTCCCTGCGTGTGCGGTGAACGCGAGGCTCCCGCCCTGGCGGTGGATGTGGTTATTGAGGTGGGCTCACGCATAGTGCTCATAAAAAGAGCGAATCCGCCCTTCGCAGGCTGCTGGGCTCTGCCCGGGGGCTTCGTGGAGTGCGGTGAGCGTGTGGAGGAAGCGGCGGAACGGGAGGCTGAGGAGGAGACAAATTTGAATGTTGAGGTTAAGGAACTGCTTGGCGTTTACTCAGACCCAGAGCGCGACCCCCGGGGACATGTGGTGAGCATCTGCTTCATCGCCCGCGGTGAGGGCAAGTTAAAAGGCAGGAGTGATGCTGCGGAGGCGAGGCTGTTTGACCCCCGGGAGGCCCTGAAGCAGAGCCTCGCCTTTGACCATGCTGATATAATAAGAGACTACCTGAGGAGGAAGCATGTTCTGCGATAGGTGCGGCGGGCTGATGCTGCCCAGGGACAGGAGGCTAATCTGCCAGCGGTGCGGTGCGGTGGCAGGCATAGAAAATGAGGACGACTACAAGATAGTGAGCAGGGGGGAGAGGAAGGAAGGTGTCGTGGTGGTTGACGAAGAAGTAAGAACGCTGCCCACCACGAGGGCCGAATGTCCCAGGTGCGGCAACATGGAGGCGGAGTGGTGGCTTCTGCAGACGCGCAAGGCGGATGAGGCGGAAACGCGTTTTTACAGGTGCACCAGGTGCAGGTACACCTGGAGGGAGTATCAGTAGCGCTTCCCGGCACCTTTCTGAGTGGCGAGCAGCTGGCTCACGGCAAAGGCGTAGTTGGCATCCCAGTTCCCGACCCTCGAGGCGGTGGATTTGAGCCCGTCGCAGCCGGCGCGCACTCCGAAGGAGTTTGCTATAGCGAGTGCCTGGAGCACCATTACACTGCCGTCTCCGGAGCGGGTGCGGTTCGGATGCAGCACACCCCAGTAGCCTCCGTCATGCCGCATTGTTCTGATAAAAGCTATGCCCTTCCGGGCACTCTCCAGAAATTTCAGCCTCTCTCCTGGTTCCGAGGCCGCATACGCTGCGACCACGCCGCTGAGCGCCATCCCCTGGTACCAGGAGCTTATGCTTCGCCAGCGATGACCGGGCAGACGGTAGGGGCCGTCGTACCAGGCACCGTTCTCAAGCTGCATCCTCACCAGACCATCACCTATCTCCACAGCCTTCCTGCGGTAGCGCTCAGCTCTCCTGGCGTCGCCCATCTCCTGTGCAGCCCTGGAAACCCTTTCCAGAGCAAGGGCTGCAAAGCCTATGGCGTTGGGCTTCAGGCCAAAGCTGTAGCCGAAGGAAGTGAGCAGCTCTGTCCTGCGCAACAGTGCATCTCCTGCCCGCAGGATGCTCCTCTCCACGTCCATACCGGATATGGCTCCGGCGGTGTACGCCTGAGAGAGAGCCCAGGTTGCAACGGCGGTTTCCAGCAGGGAGTAGCTGGACGTGGTTTCTCCTTCAACCTCACGCCATCCACCCTCCGCAAGCTGCCTTTCCAGCAGGTAACTGGCGTGGGTGTGGGCCATGGCGAGGTATCTGTCCTCACGGGTGGCCGTGTACATGTTGGCGGCGTAGAGCAGCGCATATGCATTGCGCTTTACGCCACGCACATCACCGGGGGGCTCCATTCTGCGGGCTTCTTGAAGAAGCTCCTGGCCCACGGTGCAGCTTTTTCCTGCCTCAAATCCTGCCCAGGAGATGAAGTCCTCCAGAAACCGCAGCGACTCGTTGTTGAGGTAGGCCATGTGGACGCTGAGACGATAGACCTCCCCGCCGGTTGTGAGCAGGGAGAGCTTTGCCAGGGGCATGAACAGCTTCTGCATCCTGCCCGGTGTGAACTCCCTGGAGGGATAGGGGAGGGAGCCCCCGTGTGTGACAATCCGGCCAATTAAAAAGACCTCCTGAAACTCCCTGCTCAGCACCTGAAGCGCTGAGGGGGTGAGCAGGTATCTGGGCGGGGAGAATATCCGGGGCTCAAAGCCCGCGGCCCTGAATTCCCTCCTGATCTCTGAGACCAGCGCTTCTGCCCTCTCGCCGGAGGTGAGGAACTCAAATCCTCTGTGGGTATAGCCGTGGGCGCCTATTTCAGCCCCTCCTGCTGCAGCTTCTTTCAGAAAGGACAGGAAGCCGGCGTATCTGGATATGGGCTCTGTGCCGTCACGGTCCGGTATTACGAAGAGAACCACCCTTTCTGCTCTGCCCTCCAGAAGTTGCAGCAGTCTTTCCACCTCTTCTGTGTTGTAGCCAGGTGAGAGGTCGTGCACCTCCACCCAGAGCGCTGGCTGTGGCTTTTCATAGTCCTGTGCCATCAGGAGGAGAAGCAGTGCAAGGGCAGGCAGCAGTTTGCGCATGGATTTTTCTGAACCATCACCAGCTTTAACCTTTCTGCACACACACCTCCTTCTTCCAAAAAGTATATATGCCAATCCGGTGCCTTTTAAAAACGGTGGAGATCATGGCAGGAAAGGTGTTAACGGCTACCGATGACAACTTTGAGGACATGGTGAAGGAACACCCCCTGATACTGGTGGACTTCTGGGCAGCGTGGTGTTTTCCCTGCAAGATGGTGGCCCCAACTATCGAGGAGCTTGCAAAGGAGTTTGAGGGAAAGGTTACCTTTGCCAAGCTCAATGTGGACGAGAATCCCAAAACGGCGATGCGGTTCGGGATAACCAGCATCCCGACTCTGATACTCTTCAAAAAAGGTGAGGTGGTCGAGAAGGTAATTGGAGCTGTGCCCAGGGAGCACCTGGCTGAGAAAATAAGAGCCCATCTCTAAAGCTTTTGGATCTTGGCCACGAAAAAACCCTGGGTGCTGTGAATCCAGGGATAGAATCTCCTGGCCTTTTTTATGCTTCCGGGGAGAGTTTTTCCGTAGGGTGTGTCAAGCGCCGGGGAACCGTGCTTTATTCTGAGCATCCTTGCCTCTTTATTCTTCAGAAAGTCATGCAGAAGAAGCTCATTCTCCTCGGGCAGGAGGCTGCATGTGGCATATACAAGCACGCCCCGGGGCTCGAGAACGCTGTATGCAGATTCCAGCAGGGCACGCTGCAGGGGCAGAAGCACCTCCAGGTCAGCCTCATCTTTGGTGAGCGCTTCCCTGGCCTTGTGAGCGGTGCCGGTACCTGTGCAGGGAGCGTCGAGAAGCACACGGTTGAAGCGCAGTCCAAGCTTTGCGACCTCCCTGGCGTCCATCCTTACCAGTATGGTGTTTTCGACGCCCATCCTGGTTACACTGGCACGCAGCGCCTTGATGCGCTGCCTGTTTACCTCCACTGCGACGATGCAGCCCCTGTTCTGCATGAGCTGTGCAATGTAGGTGGTCTTTCCTCCTGGAGCAGCTGCTGCGTCCAGTACAAGCTCGCGCGCACGGGGTTCCAGAACCTCGCAGGCGTACATGGAGGCGGGGTCCTGGAGGTAGTAGTAACCGAGAAGGTATTCCGGCGTGGCACCTGGTGAAAAGGGTGCCTCCCGAATAAAGTAGCCGTGCTTCACCCAGGGAATCTTCTCCAGCCTGAACCCTCTGTCCTGCAGCCGCTGCACAAGCTCTGAATCGGTAATGCGCAGCGTGTTGACACGAAGTGCCTGGGGGAGGGTGCGGGTGAGCATCTCATCCGCGAGCCCGGGGAACAGTTCCGCATAGCGGCGCTGGAGGAAGGGTGAGAGCATGAAAAAAGATTTATCGCCCGCAATATAACTATTGGCATGCTTGAGGTTGAAATAAAGGCCAGAGTTTCAAGTCTGCAGGACGTGGAGATGAGGCTATTTGAGATGGGGGCAAGCTACCTGGGTGAGGAGGAGCAGAGGGATGTTTACTTCGCCCATCCCTGCAGGGATTTTGCACAGAGCGATGAGGCGCTTCGCCTCAGGAGGGGTGGCGGGAGGGTTTTCCTCACATACAAGGGAAGGAGGCTGGAGGAGGTTACAAAAACCAGGGAGGAGGTGAGTGTTGGTGTGGAGAGTTTCGAGAGTGCGAAGCTCGTGCTGGAAAGGCTCGGGTTTGAGAAGGTGGCAGAGGTCAGGAAGCTGAGGAGGAGCTACAGGGTGGGCGATTATCTGGTGGAGCTGGACAGGGTTGAGGGGCTGGGAGAATTTGTGGAGGTGGAAAAGAAGGGGGAGGAATACTCCCCAGAAGAGCTGCTGGACTTCCTGGCAGCTATGGGTATTGAGAGGAGAGCAATAGAGAGGCGTTCCTACCTTGAGCTTCTGCTCGGTGAGAGGGATGGTTAGAGTTACAGCACCATCACGTATACACATGACCCTGATAGACCTCAATGGCTCCATGGGCAGGGTGGACGGAGGCATAGGGTTTGCCCTCCGGCATCCGCGGATGGTTGTGGAGGTGAAACGCAGTGAATGTTTGAGGGTGAGAGGGGGGGCAAAAGAGCCAGCGCTCAGGGCTGCGGAGCTTGTGATTGACAGGTATTCGCTTCCCGGCGCAGAGGTGCACGTGGTGGAGAGCTATCCCAGGCATGTGGGACTGGGTTCCGGGACACAGCTTTCTCTGGCAGTGGCCCGCGGGATATGCGAGGCCTACGGAATTTCTGCGAGCGTCAGGGAGCTGGCGAGGGTGGTGGGCAGGGGCGGCACCTCCGGGATAGGTGTTGCGGCCTTCGAGGGGGGCGGATTTATCCTGGATGGCGGCCATTCAAGGCAGGAGAAGCCGGAATTTCTGCCCTCTTCCGCAAGCTGTGCGAAGCCTGCCCCTGTTGTGCTGCGCCGGGACTTTCCAGACTGGGAGGTTGCGCTGGTCCTGCCTGAGCCACAGAGGCGCGTCTTTGGCACGCGCGAGGTAAACATCTTTCAGCGATTCTGCCCTGTACCTATTAGCCAGGTGGAGCGGCTTTCCCATATAATCCTCATGAAGCTTCTGCCGGCGCTGGCAGAGGAGGACATATCCGCCTTCGGTGAGGCGGTCAATCTTATTCAGCATACCGGATTTAAAGAGGTGGAGCTCATGCTTCAGGCTCCCAATGTTAGGGAGATTCTGGAGCTCTGTCAGAGGCTCAGCTACGGCGCTGGTCTGAGCAGCTTTGGTCCCGTAATCTACGCCTTTCCCAGGGAGCCACGAAGGTTTCTGGAGAGGTTGAGGGATAGGAGGGATGTGCGGAGGGTCTGGCTCACAGGTGCGGACAACCGGGGGGCGAGGGTTGAGTAGCACCTGCATGGGCGGGCATAATCCGCTTTCCCGGCGTGTCCTCTGCCATCTAAGGGGGACAAACACAGAGGCCTGACCCGGGTTCCCGCCGGGTCTGTGCTCTCTGGCGAAAGAATTAAAAGCATGACAGCAGAACTCTCCCCATGCCTGTTGCGTGCTTCGACCTGGAGGGGCCGCTTTCGCCCCAGGACAACGCCTACGAGGTGATGGGGCTAATACCCGGAGGTAAGGAGATCTTCGAGGTGATAAGCAGGTACGACGACCTGCTCACCCTCGAGGGAAGGCAGGACTACGAGCCCGGGGACACGCTCAAGCTCATCGTGCCCTTCTTAATCCACCACGGCATAACCGAGGCGGACATAGAGCGCGTTTCGAGGCGCGCCAGAATCGTAGCCGGAGCAAGAGAAACAATAGCGCACCTGCGCAGGAATAACTGGAAGGTGCACATAATTTCGACAAGCTACCAGCAGCACGCGTACAACATAGCAGCTCAGCTCGGCGTGGCAAGGGAGGATGTCGCGTGCACAAGGCTGGAGCTGAGCAGGTACCGCGGCATCTCCGGCGTGGAGCTCGTGGCCGAGGTGGAGAGGGTTATACTCGAGAAGCTTTACCCGCGAATGCGCGACGAGGAAATCGTGGCGACGCTGGACGAGTTCTTCTTCAAAAAGCTCCCGCAAACGGAGCTTGGAAAAGTTTTCAACGAGGTTCGCGTTGTAGGGGGCTCGCGGAAGGTGGAGGCGATGCTCCGCTTCCTTGAGAAAGACGGAGCGCAGCTCAGCGAGTGCGCAGCCATAGGCGACAGCATCACAGACTTCAAGATGCTCCGCGAGGTTAGCAGAGGGGGGGGCATCGCCATAGCCTTCAACGCCAACGAGTACTCGCTCCCCTGCTGCGATATTGCGGTGGCTTCGGAGAAGCTGAGCGCAATTCTGCCAATTCTGGACGCCTTCGCAGAGGGCGGCAGGAGCGCTGCGCTGGAGAAGGCGGGGAGTCTTGAAGATGGGCAGGGTGAGGCCGCCTACACCCTTTTCCCTGCGGAGAGCGAGACAAAGCTCCGGCGTACCCTCAGGATACACTCGCACTTCAGGGCTCTTGTGAGGGGCGAGGCGGCGAAGCTGGGATAGTGCTAATCCTCACGCACCCTTACCACCGAAATCCCGGGAAGCAGCCCCACGGCAATGGCTGCATCCCGTAGCTTGTTGAAAAACAACCTCAGGACACCGGTCACCTTACCTCCCTCCTGTACACATGTGTTTATTAAATATATTTTAAACTATTTAAATTTTTCGTGAATATGTGTTCACAATAAAAATCTCTTATCAGGTGCGGTTTTCCGCTCTAAGCACATGCACTACCACCTGCTTCTCACGCAGAGGTGCAACCTTGAGTGCAGCTACTGCGGGGGCACCCGCGAGGCGGAGCACATGGAGGTGGAGTATTCCATAGAGGCGCTGCGCAGCTTCATCGCAAAAGACCCCTCGCCCGTGATAGCCTTCTACGGCGGCGAGCCCCTGCTTCGCCTTGAGCTCATGGAGCAGGTCATGGACGCCATCCCCGCCACCTACATCCTGCACACCAACGGCGTGCTGCTCCATAAGGTCAAGCCGCGCTACCTGCGCAGGTTCCACACCGTCTTAATCTCCATCGACGGCAGGCGCGAGGTCACCGACGCGTACCGCGGGCGGGGCGTCTACGACAGGATAATAAAAAACGCCCGCCGGGCGAGGAAGCACTTCCGCGGAGACCTCATAGCAAGAATGGTGGCCTCGCTCAGGAGCGACATCTACGAGGATGTGCTCCACTTAGCAAGGCTGGGCATCTTCGACCACGTGCACTGGCAGCTGGACTTCGAGCTCTTCTGGGACGGCGGAAGCGAGATTGCACGCGAATGGCTGCGCAGCTACAACGCGGGCATCACAAAGCTGGTGCGCGAGTGGGTGAGCGAGATGCAGCGGGGCGAGCTTCTCGGGCTGGTGCCCTTCATAGGGATAACAAAGACGCTGCTGACCCGTAACCCGGCGAAGCTGCGCTGCGGCGCGGGCGTGGACTTCTTCGCCATCTCGCCCAGTGGTGAGATAACCCTGTGCCCGGTGACCCCGGAGTACGAGTTTATGCGCGTGGGGAGCATCTTCGACACCTCGCCAGAGGAGCTAAAGAACTGCGCCTCTCTGAAGGAGCCCTGCGCCAGCTGCGACCTGCTCTGGGTGTGCGGCGGGCGCTGCCTCTTCATCAACCTGGCGAAGGAGTGGGTGGGCGAGCGGGGCTATGCGCTGATATGCTCAACCGTACGCCACCTTGTTGGCGAGCTAAGCGCTGCGCTTCCGGAGATTAAGAGGATGATCAAGGAAGGCGCTGTCCCTGAGAAGGCCTTCAGCTACCCGGAGATAAACAACGACTGCGAGGTTGTGCCCTAACCAGCTTCTCGCCCTCGGCAAAGCCTATATGCAGCGCCTTTCTGTTCATCTCCTCCGTGCCCTTTGGCACGCTCTCGAGCACCGCCTTCTCCATCGCCTCCCTGCTCACCACCCCCGTGATTGCGGTGAGCGCTCCCAAGAGAATTATGTTGGCCACGATGGGCTTGCCCACCTCGCGCTTCGCGAGCAGAGTAGCGGGCACTGGGTAGGCGATGCCCTTTGCAGGAGGGGTTTTTATCAGCGAGGAGTCGTAAATCACCACGCTTCCCTTCTTCAGGTCGCGCAGGTACTTCTGCATCGCCTCGCCCGACATGACCACAAATATATCCGGGCGCAGCACCTTGGGGTAGAGTATCTCCTCGTCGCTTATAACAACCTCGCTTCGCGAGGCGCCGCCTCTCGCCTCAGGACCGTAGCTCTGGGTCTGCACCGCCTGCTTGCCGTCGTGGATGCTCGCGGCTCTGGCTAAGATTATACCCGCGGTGACGATGCCCTGTCCTCCGAAACCGGAAAAGCGCACCTCAACGCGCATGCTTCAGCAGCTCCTTCTCAATCTTCTCCACGTCCATGTCCAGCTCTATCATCCGCCTTATCTTCGGCGTGCCCAGCTTCGCTATGACCTCGAGGATGCGCTTCCTCGCCTCGCGCAGGTGCTCCTCCTCTTCTCTTCGCCTCGCCGCGCGCTCCTCTGCCGGAGGCTCCTCCTTCTTCTCTTCCTTCTCATCCTTTACAAGGCCCAGAAGGCGCACCAAGCCTGGCCTATCCCGGTCAGCGAACTCGCCCACCACCACCTTTGCGGAGAGGTCGACGCCCTTCTCCTCCAGCTCCCGGGCGTGGTGCAGGGCGACGGTGTTCTCCTTGTACCAGCGCAGCATGTCCACCGCGCTGCGAAGCTTGTTGCGCCTGCCGAAGGCGGTGGGACACTGGGTGAGCACCTCCACCAGGGTGAAGCCCTCCCTGGTAAGCGCCTTCTTTATGGACTCCTTTATCTGGAGCGGCGACGCGGTGCTCCACCTCGCCACGTAGTTCGCCCCAGCTGCGGCGGCCACCTTTGCTATATCCATGGGAGGCTCGACGTTGCCGTAGGGCGTCGTTGTCGTGCGCCACCCACGCGGCGTAGTCGGCGAGACCTGCCCGCCCGTCATGCCGTAGTTGTAGTTGTTGGAGCAGATAACCGTCATGTCTATGTTCCGCCTTGCGGCGTGGAGAAAGTGGTTCCCCCCTATCGCTGCCATGTCACCGTCGCCGGTTATCACAACAACCTTCAGCTCGGGGTTTGCCAGCTTTATGCCTGTGGCGAAGGCTATCGCTCTGCCATGCGTTGTGTGCAGCGAGTCGAAGAGCAGGTAGCCGGGTATTCGGGAGGAGCAGCCTATGCCGGAGACGAACACCAGCTTCTCCCTGGGCAAGCCGAGCTCCACTATGGCCTCGAGCAGGGCGTTCACTATTATGCCGTCGCCGCACCCCTCGCACAGGATGTGGGGCAGCCTGTCCCTGCGAAGCAGCTCCAGGTAGGTCATTTCAGCGCCTCCACAAACTTTACAATCTCCCGCGGGGTGTGAAGCTCCCCTCCGAGCTTGGGCAGGAAGTGCACCCTTCGCCTGGAGCAGCGCTCCACCTCGCGGCGAATCTGACCGAGGTTCATCTCCAGCACCACAAGCCTTGCCCGCCTTGCAAGCTTCCTCACCAGCCTCTCGGGGAAGGGGAACAGGGTTATGAGTCTGAGAAGCCCAGCTTTAATCCCCCTCGCTCTGAGCTCGCGCACCGCAGCTAAAGCGGAGCGCGACACCGCGCCGTAGGCTATGAGCACGACCTCAGCGTCGTCGAGGTGGTGCCCCTCCACTTTTATAATTCTCTCCGCATTCCTCTCTATCTTCTCCACCAGCCTGCGCACAAGCTTCGTGTGCACCTTCGCGTCGTTGGTCGCCGGGTAGCCGCGCTCGTCGTGGGTCAAGCCGGTGACGTGCACATTGTAGCCGCGCCCGAAAACCTGCATCCTGGGCACGAGCGTCTTTGGATCGGGCCTGAAGTAGTACCTCGCGCCGCGCCTGCTCAGCGGCGCCGTGAAGGTCTCCACCTCCTCGGGCAGGTGGACCTTCTCCCGCATGTGCCCTATTATCTCGTCTGCCATTAAAAAAACTGGGACGCGGTAGCGCTCGCTCAGGTTGAAGGCCTCCACGGTGAGCTCAAACATCTCCTGCACGCTATTGGGAGAGAGCGCTATTACCGCATAGTCGCCGTGCGAGCCGAAGCGCGCCTGCATCACGTCGCCGCTCGCGGGCATCGTGGGCTGCCCTGTGCTCGGACCTGAGCGCTGGATGTTTACAATGACGATGGGCGTCTCCGTCATTGCCGCGAAGCCCACGTTCTCCATCATCAGCGAGAACCCCGGGCCTGAGGTGGCGGTCATCGCCTTCACCCCTGCCCAGCGCGCGCCTATTATCGCCGAGATGGAGCCTATCTCGTCCTCCATCTGTATGAAAACGCCTCCCACCCTGGGCAGGCGCTGCGCCAGCCATTCTGCGACCTCCGTGCTCGGGGTTATTGGGTAGCCCGCGAAGAACCTGCACCCGGCGGCGATTGCGCCTTCGGCGCAGGCGATGTTGCCCTGCAGGAAGCGCGTCCCGTGCATGTGGCTCATTCTTCCTCCTCCTCGGCGTACACGTCTATTTCAATGGCAAAGTCGGGGCACATGTCTTCGCACAGCGAGCAAACCTTGCGCTTGAGGTGCTTGCTCACCTTCAGCTTTGTGCACCTCTCGGGGTGAGCCACGACGGGCACGAAGTAGCCGCGCTCGTTGGGCTCCTCCGCCGGCTCAAACACCTTCATGGGGCAGTACTCTATGCAGATGTTGCACCCCTTGCAGTACCTCTCGTTTATGGTTATCCTGCCCATTCTCACACCTGGTACATCTCTATTACCACATGCGACGCCGTGGCCTCGACGCCCTTAAGCTTTGAAGCTGCGTCCAGAAACTCGCGAAGCCTCGACGCGGGTACAACCGCGATGACATCATACTCTCCCGCGACGCGGTACACGCGCTCCGCAGGTAAAGAGCGAAGCCTGCGGTACGTGGCTTCGCGGTACGCAGGCTTGACCTTGAGGAGCACGAACGCCTCCTCGCCGAACTTTCCTATCTCCGCGAGCGCCTTATCGGTGAGGTCTATAAAGCCCCTGCCAGTGCGTATTAGGCCCTGCTCTCTGAGCTCGCGAAGATGAGCGCTGAGCGCCTGGCGGCTTATCCCGAGCTCAGCCGCAAGCTCTGCCTGCGTCCTGTGCGTCGAGTGAACCTTTAAGCTGCGCGCACCCTCATAAAGCTTGCGCAGCACCTGAAGCTGCTTCTCGCTCACCATTCCTCTTCGCCATATCTTTACTTTTGTAAATTTTTGCTTGCTAATTGTAAAGTTTTATCAAGGGCATGGTTTTTTGAAAAGGTCTTTCTGGCAGCGGCGGGACGAGTTTATAAATTATTTTTTAATTTTTGTCAGCGATTTTGCATCAGTTTTACAGGACAGTTAATGAAAAGATTTATTAGCTTTGCCAGTTAGATTCTACTCTAACAATTCGATGGGTAAGCGGGTGTTTTCCAATGCTGCAGCGCATAGAGGCTCTTGCGGTATCTGTAATGCTCAGCGGCGTACTTCTAAACATCACATACTGGGGCTATAAGCACTTGATACTCAGAACAGGTGTCTATGAGGATGTGCGGTCTGACCCTGTTCCCCACATTCTCATATTCATTTCGGCACCTCTTCTGGCTTTTGTGGGTTACCAGCTCTTAAAGCAGAGTAAACTTAAAGAAAGCCTGGAGGAGAGCAATACAAAACTGAGAGAAGAGATAAAGAAGCGTGTTCGCACAGAAAACGAGCTCAGAATGGCATATGAAGAGCTTCAGCGTGCGTATCAGGAACTTAAAAGCATCGACGAGCTTAAGAGCAACATACTTGCGAATGTGAGCCATGAGCTGCGCACCCCCATAACCATCGCCAAGGGTGCGATTGAGCTTGCGATGGATGAGGAGGACCCCGGGGACAGGAGGAGGACGCTTAAGATGGCAATTGACGCTCTGGTACGGCAGGACTTCATAGTGGCAGACCTGCTGGAAGCCGCGAAGTTTGAAAATGGTAGGGCTGAAATAAGCATGGATGCGGTGGATCTGGTGGGGCTGATAAATCAGGTAACAGGCGAGTTCGAACCGCTGCTGATTGCAGAGGACCTGAAGATGGAGTTGAACCTGGAAAGCCTGCCCCGGGTGCGGGGAGACCCCAGTCAGCTGAGGCATGTGCTGCGCAACCTTGTAAGCAACGCCATAAAGTTCAACCGTGAGGGCGGGAGGGTAATCGTCGAGGCGCGCAGAAAGGATGGGGAGGTTGAGGTTTGCGTTGCCGACACAGGGATAGGCATCCCCGAGGAGGAGCTGGACAGGATT
>WANX01000130.1 GCA_015521565.1 Candidatus Hydrothermarchaeota archaeon | reverse complement strand
GCCACGCTAACAACGCGGTCCTTGAAGGAGAAGGTCGGATTGACGGAGTCGTTCTTTATGTAGAGCTCCTTTAAGCCCAGAACCTCGGCGAGGTTGTCGGCGCGGTGGAGCGGTGTGAAACCAGCCTTTAAATCCACTATGCTGGAGTCTCTCTCCACCGGCAGGAGCTCGCGGTAGCGCCACAGCGTGGGTGCGCGCCTTGCGATCTCATCCCTGCTCAGCCTCTCCTTTATCTCCTCGTAGTCGTACTCCACCTCGAGCGGACCGAAGCACTCCTCGCAGATGCTCACCGCCTCCACAGGATAGCGCTTCCCGCAGTTCCTGCACTTTAAGCCAGTGACCGTCATGGCATCACCTTCCAGAATACAGATATGTAACAATATATATAATTTTCGGTAAAATTTATTACCAAAAGTAATATTAAAAAGAGAAAAGGAAAGCTCCCTCAGCAGGAGCTATGCGTAATTGCGCCCTCCGGGCACGCTTCAACGCAGGCGCAGCACTCCACGCAGTCGTCGGCGTTAACCACCGTGCTCTTGCCCTCGTCGTTCATCTCGTACACCGCCGAGGGACAGGTGTCCACGCAGGTTCCACAGCCCACGCATGCGTCAAGGTCGATGCTTATGTCCACCATTCTATCAACCTCCGAGTTTTCAGGAAGCTGTCACTTATTTAAACTTTTTGGTATTGTTGGGGTTGTGTGTTATCTGGCAATTATTTCGCCTCATGCACTCACCTCTTTCTCAGCCCAGGACATAAACTTTCCCAGCATGAATGGCTGCAGTGAGGAGTAGAACCTTTGGAGTAGGCTTGGGCAGAGCTGTGCAAAAGCGTTGTGCTTGTGGTCATGCCCCGGCTCTGTCCGGCAGCGCTTATCTAAAACCTTTTGGGAAGTTTTAATATCAACTGCAGCCACCTTTATTTTAATGTACTATGAAGGGGTCTTCAGGGCGCTTAACAGAAGAGGGGTCAGGTATGTTGTAGTAGGTGGAATAGCTTTAAATCTGCACGGCGTGCCCAGGGCTACAGCCGACCTCGACATCGCTGTGGCTCTTGAAAAAGAAAACCTTGAAAAGATTGTTGAGGCGATGATGGAGCTTGGATTTAAGCCTCGCATTCCTGTAAAACCAGAGGAATTTAGAAATCCAGCCAACCTTGAAAGATGGAAAAGGGAGAAAAATATGAAGGTTTTTACCTTCTGGAATCCGAACAGACCATACGAAGAGGTTGACATACTCATAAGCAGTCCAATAAAGTTTGAAGATATTGAAAGAACAAAAGAAACTGTGAGAGCAAGAGGGATTGAGATTCCAATAATTTCAATAGACTATCTGATAAAAATGAAAGAATTTGCTGGCAGGGAACAGGACGAATCTGACATCGAAGCGTTGAAGAAGATAAAGAGGATAAAGGAAAAATGATGAAAAAAGGGTTCTCTTACAAGGTTTCTGATGAAGATCTGAAAAAGTGGATTAGCCTGCCACCTGAGCATAAACTTGAATGGCTTGAAGAAATAAACCGCTTTTTATACCACTTCGCGCCTGAAAAAAGCAGAAAAATAATGACAAAGTTCAGGAGGGGCGAGATATAATTATTAGGGTTGCATGAATCCGTTGCTGGTGCGCTGTGCAGTTATTCTTTACAACGCACCTTGGTAATTAAAGGGATATGCTCGTCGGGATACTCAGTGATACTCATGTTTATGATAGGGCACAGAAGCTTAACCCGAGAGTTGTGGAGACCTTCAGAAGGCGCGGGGTGGAGCTGATTCTGCACGCGGGCGACCTGACCTCGCGGGACGTGCTTGGGGAGCTCAGCAGGGTGGCGCGCGTCGTGGCTGTGCAGGGAAACATGGACGCCTGCTACGGCACCACCCTTGGTCTTATCCGGCACCAGAAGAAAAATTCCCCTACACCGGCTACCAGCTATAGCCGCGGAATCAAAAACCTTATAAACCAAGAGGAACATATCCCACTTACTGTTTTACATGAAGCTGCCGAGGTTCTTCTGGACGCTTGCATTTGCCAGTGAGGACTTTTGTGGTAGTTTGGCTTTTCCTGAGGTGATTGTGTGGTAACCATTGTTGTGGGCGGTCAGTGGGGCGACGAAGGCAAGGGTAAGGTGATAAGCTACCTGTGCATGAAGGACAGGCCTGAGATAATAGCGAGGGCCGGAGTAGGCCCCAACGCGGGGCACACCGTGGTTTACAGGGGGAAGAAGTATCCGCTGCGCCTCACTCCGAGCGGCTTCCTGTACGAGCGAGCGAGGCTGCTCATAGGCGCGGGTGTGCTTGTGAACCCCGAGGTTATGCTGAAGGAGATTCGCGATCTGGGCATAGAAGGAAGGATAGGCATAGACCACCGCTGCGGGATTATTGAGGAGGAGCACATAGCGAGGGATAAGAGCTCGGGGCACCTGGCGGGCAGGATAGGGAGCACGGGCACGGGCTGCGGCCCGGCGAACATGGACAGAGCAAACAGGAGCCTGAAGCTTGCGAAGGATGTGGAGGAGCTCAAGCCCTACCTAACCGACGTACCAGAGGAGGTCAACGAGGCAATTGAAGCAGGCAAAAAGGTGCTGGTGGAGAGCTCTCAGGGCTTCGGGCTGAGCCTGTTCTACGGCACCTATCCCTATGTGACCTCGAAGGACACCACGGCAAGCATGGCGTGCGTGGACGTGGGCATAGGTCCGAGAAAAGTAAAGGATGTGATGGTGGTGTTCAAATCCTTCCCCACCCGCGTGGGCGCGGGCCCCTTCCCCACTGAACTTTCGCAGGAGGAGGCTGAGAGGCTTGGGATAGTGGAGTACGGCACGGTAACAGGGCGAAGGCGGCGCATAGGCAGGTTCGACTTCGAGATGGCGCGCTACGCTGCCATGCTCAACAGCGCATCGCAGATAGCGCTCACCTGCGTGGACTACATCGACGAGGAGAGCAGGGGTGCGAGGAGCTTCGAGGAGCTCAGCAAAGCTGCGCGGAGCTTTGTGGAAGAGGTTGAGCGCCGCGTGGGCGTGCCTGTGACTATCATCTCTACAGGACCCGAGCTGGAGGACACCATAGATTTGAGGGAGGAGAAGCTGGGAGCATGACAAAGTACATAATTGTAACAGGAGGCGTGCTTTCAGGGCTCGGAAAGGGCGTCACAACGGCTGCGATTGGCCTGATTCTGCGCTCCCGCGGGCTGCGCATAGACGTGTGCAAGATAGACCCATACCTCAACGTCGACCCTGGCTTGATGAACCCCTTCCAGCACGGCGAGGTTTGGGTTACGAAGGACGGCTACGAGGCTGACCTGGACTTCGGGCACTACGAGCGCTTCCTTGATGTGGAGCTCACGCGCGACCACAACATCACCACGGGCAAGATCTACCTCTCGGTGCTGGAGAAGGAGCGCAGGGGCGAATACTTGGGGCAGACGGTGCAGATTATTCCCCACGTAACCGACGAGATAAAGAGGCAGATTCTCGAGATAGCGCGGATTAACAACCCGGACGTGCTCATCGTCGAAATCGGGGGTACGACGGGCGACATAGAGAGCATGCCCTTCCTCGAGGCACTTCGCCAGCTCAGGATGGAGCTGGGGAAGGAGAATGTGCTCTTCATCCACGTTACGCTGGTGCCCACGCTGGAGACGGTGGGTGAGCAGAAGACAAAGCCCACGCAGCACAGCGTTAAGGAGCTGCGGGGCATAGGGATACAGCCCGACATCCTGGTGTGCAGAACCAGAGACCCGTTGCTCGAAGAGACCAGGGCGAAGCTCTCTCTCTTCTGCGACGTGGCGAAGCGCGACGTGATAAGCAACCACGATGTTAAGATAATCTACGAGGTTCCCCTGGTGATGGACGCCCAGGGGCTGGGGGACACGATTCTTGAGAAGCTCAACCTGCGCGAGCGCAGGCATGACCTGCGCGACTGGGCGAGGTTTGTGAGCAGGATAAAGAAGCCCAAGGAGAAGGTGACCATAGCAATAGTGGGCAAGTACACCCATCTGCACGACTCCTACATAAGCATCGTCGAGGCGCTAAAGCACGCGGCCTGGAAGCTGAACCATGAGGTGGAGATACTCTGGGTCGAGGCGGAGGAGCTGGAGGAGGAGCCCTCTCTGCTTGAGGAGCTCTCCAGTGCTGAGGGCATTCTTGTTCCAGGAGGATTCGGCGCCCGCGGTGCGGAGGGCAAGATTGCGGCGATTAGGTACGCCAGGGAGAAGGATGTGCCCTACCTGGGAATCTGCTTTGGCTTCCAGCTGGCGGTGGTTGAGTTCGCGCGCAACGTTGCGAAGCTGGAGGGGGCGAACAGCGTGGAGCTTGACCCCAAAGCCAAGCACCCGGTGATTGACCTGCTGCCTGAGCAGCGCGGTATTGAGCAGCTCGGCGGAACCATGCGCCTGGGTGAGATAAAGGTGAGCATAAAACCCGGAACAAAGGCGCACGAGATTTACGGCAGGACAGAGGTGGGCGAACGTCACCGCCACCGCTATGAGGTTAACCCCGTTTACATACCCCAGCTGGAGAGCGCGGGCCTGGTTTTCTCCGCAACCAGCGACGGCGGGCGCAGGATGGAGATATGCGAGCTCCCCTCGCACTTCCACTTCCTGGCGACGCAGTTCCACCCGGAGTTTAAGTCGCGACCGCGTCGTCCCGCTCCAGTGTTCCTTGCCTTTGTTGACGCTGCCATAAGAAAGAAGGCGCAGAGGGAGTCGTAGCCATGTTCGACGCAAAGAAGTTCATCGAGGATGCGATTAAGGAGATTCGCGAGCAGGTTGGCGAGGAGACCGCGATTATCGCCCTTTCAGGAGGCGTGGACTCGAGTGTTGCCGCCACGCTGGCGCACCGCGCTCTGGGCGAGCATCTTGTCGCCGTGTTTGTGAACCACGGGTTCATGCGCAAGGGCGAGGAAGAGGAGATAGTGAAGGTTTTTAAGAATAAGCTCGGGATGAACCTGCGCGTGCGCCGGGAGCAGGAGCGCTTTTTCAGGGCTCTTCGCGGAGTGCGCGATCCCGAGGAGAAGCGCAAGATTATAGGCAGGGTGTTCATAGAGGTCTTCGAGGAGGAGGCTGCACGCGTAGGGGCTAAGTACCTGGTGCAGGGCACCATTGCGCCTGACTGGATAGAGAGCAGCG
>WANX01000129.1 GCA_015521565.1 Candidatus Hydrothermarchaeota archaeon | reverse complement strand
TTCTCTGATTCTGAAGCCCTTTTCGACAAGCTCAAAAATGGGGTTTTTGAAATCCTCCTTTGAAATAATTCCCTCCTCGCACAGCCTGGAAAGAACCCATATTGTGCCTATAGGTGTTAAGCCAAGAAGCTTTGCCATTCGCCTCACCTTCACCTCGTCGATTAAAACCTCGTGAATCCCCTCAGCTAAAGCCAGAGAAATGGCTGCCTTCTCCCCTTCTTCAATCGGCGCATCCAGCAGCCGGGTAATCTCCACCTCCTCTACCACTATAAAGCCCCTCTTCACAAGCTCTTCCACGGCTACAGCGTCTGGATACCCGCCCTTCTTCCCGGCAACCACCACCTCTTCATATACCTCCTTCGGGATTATTACTGTGTCAAACAGTTCTCTGAGGTACTGAATTTTGCCAATTTTTGAAAGAAAAATGAGAGGGGTGGAGTTACTTACTACTACCGCCAATCTTTTTCCTCCTGAGGGGCTCCAAGTCCTTCCTATAGCTTCTCTGTCGTAGTCGAAATACACGCCCTCCTTAGCAAGCACGTCAACCATCTCCCATAGGGATATCCCCACATTTCTGGCAGCCTTCTGGGAGCACGCGTTGTAAGGGTTACACGCATCACACTGTATCTGAAATCTGAAACATAATTGCATACGTTGCAGAATAGTTTTATCAGGTGACCTTATCCGCAGCAGAGTATGAGAGCAAGGGCGTGCGCTCTTGCAAGCCTGCTCCTTCTACTTATGCTGCTTGGCTGCACTTCCTCAGAGCCTGAGCAGAGAGAAGTTGAGCTCAAGATGTACGAGGTGAGGGTGAAGCCCCTGAGCGAGAATGCCGTGCCAGAAATTCTGTGGGAGAGGTACAGGAGCGCTCCCCGCACCGAAAGTGTTGTCTTCAACGGCTACAGGATTAGCTACCAGATTCTTTTCAACGGCTATGAGTACAAAGCACCCTCGGGAGAGGTTTACACAGTGAAGATGGCGAAGTACGAGGGGGGAAGGGCAGTAAGCACAGGTAAGAGGGGGAAGATACTGGTGCTCAAAATGAATTTTGAGAGGGTGGATGAAAGAGGTATAGAGCCGCCGAGGGTTACCAAGGTCTCCCCCCTGCTCTCTCTGCTCCTCGCTGGCGGTCTTGCTCCCGTGGGGAAGGAGGTTGTCCTCACCGAGGTCACCACCTACCTGGGACTCGGGGACAGCTACACCAACCAGTGGAAGTATGCCGTTGGCTCAGAAACAGCCCGCCTGTGCTCTTTTGACACCAACTCAACGCTTGCGAAGGGCTTCGGGGTCTGCATGTTCACATATCCAGAAGACAAAGCCCCACAGGAGATAATCGTCTCGCTCTCAGGGATAAAAGAGCCGGGATACGTTATAGCCAGGATACCGATTTAGTCGGGTTAAATTCCTGGTGTGAAATCCTGCCTTCGGCTTATTCTGAATTCTCCAGAGAAGGCATAAAGGAGGGTATGCTTATTCTGACCTGTTTTGATATATTCCCGCGCAAGTCTGGCTGCTGGTGCGTAAACCCCTCCTGAGACTAAGTGCCGGGCTCCTTTGTGATGAACTCCCTGTGCAGCGCCCTCGCAGCCTTCGCCGCGTCCTCATCCGCAACGACAAAGGAGATGTTAACCTCACTCGAGCCCTGGGCTATCATCAGCACATTGACACCTGCGTTTGCAACCGCTGTGAAAACGCGCGCAGCGACCCCCCGAGTGCCCCGCATGCCGGCACCCACCACTGCGATTATCGCAACATCCTCATTGTACTGCACATCCTTAACGATGTTGGCGCCCAGGAATTCTTCCTGAAGTGCCCCAACCGCACGCTCCACATCAGCGCGCTCCACGACTATTGATATGTTGGCCTCACTTGAGCCCTGTGAGATCATCAGGATGTTCACCTTCTGCTGTGCCAGAGCTGTGAATACACGCGATGCCACGCCAGGCAGGCCTATCATTCCAACACCGGAGATGTTGAGCAGGGCAACATTCTTCATCACACTTATCGCCTTCACAATGTCGCTGCTCTTCTCCTGCTCGCTCACTATGAGCGTGCCCTCGCAGTCGGGGTTAAAGGTGTTTCTGACACGCACCGGAATGCCCTTCTCCATCGCCGGCTCTATGGTTTTTGGGTGCAGCACCTTTGCCCCGAAGTAGGCGAGCTCCATGGCCTCGATGTAGGAGAGCACCTTTATTACGCGCGCCTCCTTCACCAGCTTTGGGTCTGTGGTCAGAATTCCGTCCACATCAGTCCATATCCATATCTCATCCGCCTCCAGCACTGAGCCGAGTATCGCTGCGGTGTAGTCGGAGCCTCCTCTTCCCAGCGTGGTTATCCTGCCCTTCTCATCTCCGGCTATAAATCCCGTGACCACGGGTACTGTATCCCTCAGACGCGGCTCTATTACCTGGAGCACACGCTCCTCCGTTATGTCCATTATGGGGGAAGCCCTGCCAAAAGTTGAGTCGGTGACTATGCCAGCCTCGTAGCCTGTGTACCAGCGGGAATTTATGCCCCTCCTTCGAAGCGCCGCGCTGAGCAGGGGAGCAGCGAGCCGCTCGCCGAAGGAGAGCACATAGTCCAGAGAGCGCGGAGTGAGTTCACCCACATAGGATATACCCACCAGGATTTTCTCCAGCTCACTCAGGAGACGTTCTATCTCCGCCTCGAGCTCCTCAACCTCCTCTCTGCCAGCCACCTCACCGGCCACGCCCAGATGCTTTTCCCGCATGTACTGTATGAAGTCGTGAATTTGCTCCTCCTCTATTCCCCGTGCCACCTTCTCGGCTATCTCCACCAGGCGGTCAGTGACACCGCTCATGGCGCTGGTGACCACCACCGTCTCCGGAGCTGCAAAGCGCTTGACAAGTTCAGCCACCATGAGAATTCGCTCAGCACTGCCCACGCTGGTGCCGCCGAACTTCATTATCAGGCGCTCCATCGGATTAAGCATGAAGGCACAAGTATTTAAGATTATTGGAGTTAACTTCTGAGTAAGTGTTGGAGGTTGTTGAGATGGGAGAGTGGTATCTGGACTTTGTGGATTTAGGCTACACCCCGTCAGCCGACGAGGTTCTGGTGGAGTACTATCTGGAGCCCCGGGGGGTAAGCCCGGAGGAGGCAGCGGGCAGGGTTGCGAGTGAGAGCAGCATTGGTACGTGGACGACGCTGTGGAAGCTCCCGGAGAAGGCGAAGGAGCTCATGGCCCGGGTTTATGAGCTCGAAAGGCAGGGAGAGGGCTACAGGGCGAAGATAGCGTATCCTCTCGGCCTGTGGGAGGAGGGCAACCTTGTGCAGCTCTTCAGCGGCATTGCCGGGAATATCTTCGGCATGAAGGCTGTTGGAAACCTGCGCCTGGAGGACTTTCAGATACCGGCGAGCTATGCTGAAAATTTTCCGGGCCCCGGATACGGCATCCCGGGGATACGGAAGCTAATGGGAGTGGAAGGCAGACCCCTCACGGCCACTGTACCAAAGCCGAAGATAGGCTGGAATGTGGATGAGTACGTCGAGATCGCCAGGGAGCTGTGGCTTGGAGGGATAGACCTGCTGAAGGATGATGAGAACTTTACAAGCCTTAGCTTCAACAGGTTCGAGGAGAGGATATCCAGGATATACCGCCTGCGTGACAGGGTGGAGCAGGAGACCGGGGAGAAGAAGGAGTACCTGGTGAATATAACCGCCCCCTTCAGGGAGATGGAGCGCCGCGCTGCTCTTGTCGCAGACCACGGCGGAGGCTACGTAATGATAGACATAGTGGTGGCTGGATTTTCAGCGCTCCAGAGCATGCGCCAGGTGTGCGGCGACCTGAATCTGGCAATCCATGCCCACCGTGCAATGCACGCTGCCTTTACCAGAAATTCCAGGCACGGGATAAGCATGCTCGCCCTGGCAAAGGCCGCACGGATTGCCGGCGTTGACCAGCTGCACACGGGTACGGCGATAGGCAAGCTGGAGGCAAGAGCGGAGGAGGTGAGGAGGATAAACAGAAGCCTTACGCAGGAGTGGTACTTCAAACCCGTGCTGCCGGTTTCCTCCGGCGGACTTCACCCTGGCATAGTGCCGGAGATTGTTGAGATGTTCGGCACAGAACTGGTGATACAGGCGGGCGGAGGCGTCATGGGACATCCTCAGGGACCCGGAGCCGGGGCAAAGGCCCTGAGGCAGGCCATCGACGCCGCTGTGCACGGTGAGAGCCTTGAGGAGAGGGCATCAAAAAGTGCCGAGCTCAGGGCGGCACTTGACAAGTGGGGGCACTTGAAGCCGGTGTAGGGGCTATGCCGGCCTTTCTGTATATTGTGGGCAATGCAGGCAGCGGAAAGAGCGCTCTAACCAGCGCCTTCAAAAACTGGCTGCAGACCTGCGGCTACGATGCGGTCACCGTTAATCTGGACCCTGGCGTGGAGTGGCTTCCCTACGCTCCTGATGTGGATGTGAGAGAGTGGATAAAGCTGGAAGATGTCATGCGGGAGTACGGAGTTGGACCGAATGGTGCACAGATCGTAGCCGCTGATCTGCTCGCCCTTAAGATAGGGGAACTCAAGGAGGTGCTGGATGAGTTTTCAACCGACTACTTCCTCATAGATACCCCGGGGCAGATGGAGCTCTTCACAATGCGCAGCTCCAGCCACATGGTGGTGGAGAGTCTGGGCAGAGAAGGCGCTGTTATGGCCTTTCTCTTTGACCCGGCGCTGGCGGCAAGTCCTCAGGGATTCACCGCTCTTGTCCTTCAGAGCCTGTCCGCTCAGTTCCGCCTGGACCTGCCATGCGTGGCAGCGCTGAGCAAGGTTGACCTGCTGGATGAAGAGGACAGGGAGAGGATTCTGAAATGGGCCAGCGACTCCGGTGCACTCTACGATGCGCTTGTGGAGCAGGGTTCTCTCACAGCCAACCTCAGTGTGGAGCTCTTCCGCGCTCTTGAACTCATGGACGCCTTCTCCGGGCTTGTCCCCACTTCCGCGGAGACAGGGGAGGGGATAGCCGACCTGTACAACGAGGTGCAGCAGGTGCTCTACGGTGGCGAAGACCTGAGCAGCGATTAGAGCTTCTCCAGGAACTCGTCTATGGGTATTACCGGCATGGTCTGCGTGCGTATTGTGCCCCGCGAGGCGAGCTCCACCATTGCTCTGGCGATGGTGGCGTCGTCAGGTGCCTCCACGATGTTCAAAAAGTCGAAGCTTCCCAGCACCGCGTACTGCTCCAGCACCCTGACGCCCATGTTTTCCAGCTCCTGATTCACCTCCCTGACGCGGGAGGGCCTGGTTTTCAGGGTTTTTGCCCCCTCATCTGTGAGGGTCGAGATTACCACATACTTCGGCATTTTAACACCTCCAGTATTAACTCTGTGGCGCAGGGGTATTTAGAGGTTTCTACTGTCCCTGGAACACCATTTTGCGACACCTTTTTTATCTCTGAATCTTTCAAGCATCTTCATGATTCTGTCAGTCGGGATGTGTGCCATCTTTTCCAGCCTTCATGGTGCAGCATACTTTGGAAGCTCTATTTCTTCTGCTGTCATTAACCTTCTGATGAGCACATAGGTGTCTTCTTATAGCCTATCCGATGAACTCCACTTCTATCCCCAGCTTCTGTGCCATTTCGCTCTGTTTTTTATCGCTGGTTAAAAGCCTGCCGTATTTCTGAGCCTGAGCTATATATAACGCATCGTATATAGAAACCTTTCCCTTAACAGAAATTTTCTGAGCTGAGCTCAGATATTTCCCAAGAGGCTCAAATACAATGATTTCTTGAGCTTCTTTTAAAGCATTGAACATAAGTAAAGCGTCTTCAAGAGATATTTTACCATAAACTGAGTGATGTTTCCATACAGCATTGGAAACCTCAGCCAGAGCTAAATCGATGGAGAAGGGGTCATCCTCCAAATTGTGCCTCACTCTCTCCCAGCTTTCCTCTCGCAGTATGTACTTTGCGAGAGAGGATGCATCAATAACTATCACGGTCCTCCCTCACATATTTTGCGGCGGTGCCCTTCTCTGTTTTTGGAATACGTCTTAGCATTTCATCAATTTCTTCCAGCTTCTTCTTTCTCATGTGCTCTCTAACTCTGGCTTCAATAAACCTCCTGATCTCCTCGCTCCAGTTTGTGTTTATCTCCTTCATCTTTTCCTTCAGTTCCCTGGGGATTCTGAAGCTGACAACTTCATTTACGCCCATGATTACAAATTGGTAATACAGACATATAAACATAACGAAAAAGGATAGCGGCGGAAGTCCAACCACCCCTCCGTTTTACATCTCCTTTCTGAAAATTTTTATAAACTTCTCCTAAGCCTCAGCCGGCTCTAAGGTGATTTTCAGCGGAAGCTCTATCTCAGCCTTTTTCTCCCTGGTGCGCTTTTTAAAGTTGAGTATGATAATGCCTTTTACAACGCCC
>WANX01000128.1 GCA_015521565.1 Candidatus Hydrothermarchaeota archaeon | reverse complement strand
GGTTTGCCGGAAAGCAGGCACATCTTTCTCGGCATATGACATGAAAGAGGTCTTAGCCTTCTGAATATAAACACAGGAAACTTATTAATGATGGCACGTCAGAGAAAAGTGGAGAAGATGAAGTATCCAGATGTAGGCAGGGAGCAGGCGGTAAAGGCGCTGCTTGTGGTGGCATTCGCAGCGCTTCTTCTGAAGTACAGGGGTAGCGAAGAGGCGAGGGTTGCGATAGTCTTCGCCTTCTACTTCCTGGCGGCGCTTATCTACAGGATAGACCCCCGCTATCCAGTGCTCGCAGCGATAGGCTCGCTTGTGCTCGCGGCTTTACTTCTTGCGCAGCAGAAGGAAGCTCTCGCCAACCGCGTTGCGATATACGCCTACTATTTCCTCGTAGTAGGGGTGCTTCTGAATCTGGCGGAGTACCTGAGGGAGGCGAAGGGGGAAGAAGAATACTCCCCGACGCGGGAGCTTAAAGGCAAGGTTCTGGCGATAACCTCCGGCAAGGGTGGCGTTGGCAAAACCACGCTGGCGAGCAACCTCGCGTGCGCCCTTGCGAGGCTGAACAAGCGCGTGCTTGTGGCAGATCTCGACCTGGCGATGCCCAACCTTGACATAGCAATGGGGGTCAATTCCCGCGGTCTGGAGGACGTGCTTAAAGGGCGGAGAAGGGTGGAGGAGGCTGTGGTGAGGAAGCACGGCTGCAGCATACTTGCGACGCTTCCGGTAAAAAATGGATACAGGAGTAAGGAGATCGTGGAGAAAATTAGAGACATAATAGAGGAGGTGAGGCAGAGCTACGAGATAGTCATCCTGGACTTTCCTCCCGGTATTGAGGCGTTAGATGTTATTGGCGAAGATGTCTGTGTGCTGATAATTGCCAACCCGGAAAAGCTTTCCATTGCAGATGCCTACAACGTGAAGCGCGCACTTAAAGGCAGGGCAAAGCTGCTTGGAGTGGTGATAAACAGGGCAAAGAACGTAGACGTTGAAGCGGTGGAGGAGATGCTCTCTCTGCCCGTGCTTGCTGTATTGCCGGAGGAAAGCAGGGTGGAGGAAGCCCTCGAGAGCGAGACGCCTTTACTGGCGAAGGACGGTGAATGCGAGTTTTCCCGGGAGGTGGAGGAGCTTGTGAAGTTTCTGCTCAGGTACTGGGAAAGGGAGGGGTAACGTTTTGAGGTATGCGCTCCTTATAGCGGCGCTGGTATACCTCCTCACCTTTGGAAGCTTCCTCTTCTCGTCTGGTACGCTGATATATCTCGACAGCGTGCCTTCTCTTTACCCGGAGAGGTACTTTGCAGTTGTTTTTAGTGAGGCAAACACGTGGGGCGCTGCCTCACTGGCGAGTCTGCCCTATCACGTGCTCGCTCTCTTGGGCTCCAGTCTGCTTCCCGCCTTTCTGTTCCGCGAGCTCTTTCTGCTTGTGTGCTTCCTCGCAGGCGGCGCTTTTATCTTCAAAAGCCTTGAGGTTAATCGCCAGGCGAGGTACCTGGGCGTGCTTCTCCTCCTTTTCAACCCATTCGTCTACCTCAGGATAGCTGCCGCCGGGCAGCTTGGGATGGTCATCGCCACGGTCTTGGCACCCGTTTTCCTGTACTATCTCTTCAGCTACTACAGGGCGCCCACGCGCGCGCAGGCGCTCAAGCTGGCGCTCGCATACACCCTTGCCTCCATGTTTCAGGCTCACTTCTTCATACTCAATGCCATAGTATTCCTGCTTTACTCAGGAATTGTAGCATTAAAAAGGGAGGCGGGGATAAGGGAGATAGGCAAAGCCTGCGTTGCAATACTGCTGGTGAATCTGTACTGGCTTGCCTTTGTGCCCCTCCTCAGGCCAGTGGCAATCGCAGGGGTAACAGAACAGCACATGCAATTCTTCTATCCCAGGCCAAGCCTCGATTTGAACAGCGCTGTGAAGCTTGCAGGCCTGTACGGCTTCTGGCGTGAGGGTGCGGTTGAAAGAATATACGATGAGGTGCCATTCTATGCATTCATATCCTTTGTCTCCCTGCTAATCTACCTCTCCATTCACGGCTTTTTGAGTGCGCCCGGAGATAGCAGAAACATCCTTTTTATAATTCTGATTTTTCTCGGCATACTTCTCGCCCTGGCTGCACCGCACCTCGAGTTAAAGCCCTTCAGGGACAGCCACAAGTTCGCCTACTTCACCCTCCTGGGCTACACCTACTTAATTCCTCGCGGAATAGAAGCGCATAAGAGGTTTAGGCTCGTCCTTGTTGCAGTGGCTGCCGTGCTGCTCTACTTCAACCACATGCAGATACTCTTAGCAGGGCAGCTCCACCCAATAGACTACCCCGGGGAGTACAGGGAGGCTGGGATGATTCTGAATCGTATAGAGGAAGAGGTGGTTTACCTGCCCTGGAGGCAGTACGTCACCTACAACTGGTCGCTTAAAGCCGGGCTGGACGGCAGGATAGGCAACCCTATGAACGCCGTAAGCAAAAGGATGGTGAAAACAGGCTGCGACCCATTCTTCGACTACTGCTTCGAAACGCAGGAGCAGAGAAAGATAAGAGCATGCCTGGAGAACAGGAGTACGGCCTGCCTGAGGAATCTCAGTGTTGGATACGTGGTCATCGACTCCTGCGCCCTTGTGCCTGAGAGCTATGACTGGGTTGCTGGCGAGGAGGTTTTCAGCAAAAAGTGCATAAGAATTTTAAAGTTGCTTTAATCTATCGAAAATGCAACCATGGCGAAATGTTTTGCAGATGGCACACCGCCCAGCAACCCCCAGAAAAGAGAAAATTTTATATACCGTAGATTTCAGATTGCCTTACGTCGTATAATGTCCTGCGGATGGAGGAGGCACCAGGGGTGAAGGTAGATATTGGCAGTGAGGAATTCGAGAAGCTTCCACTGTTTCAGAAGCTCCTGCTTATAGAGGAGAAGAAGAGGGAGATTTACAGGAGAATTGAGGACATCTTCAACCAAAATCCCTAAGGTTCTCTCCAGACTCCGTGGAGCCCGGTTCCGCAGTCTGGACACGCACCATCCCTGATTCTGTAACTTATTATGTTGAATCCGTGGCGCTGAATCACTGCGCCTCCGCATCCGGGGCAGAGAGTATCCTCCCCTTCGCCCGGCACATTGCCCATGTACACATAAAGAAGACCCTCATCCATTCCAATCTCACGTGCTCTTCTCAGGGTCTCTACAGGTGTCGGTGGCACGTCAACCAGCCTGTAGTCTGGATGAAAGCGCGACACGTGCCAGGGTATCTCCTCACCGACGCTTTTGATAAACCTTGCTATTCCCCTAAGATGCTCTTCATCGTCGTTGTACCCGGGGATTATCAGCGTCGTAACCTCCACCCAGACCCCCAGCTTTTTGTAGAGCCTGATGCTCTCAAGCACAGGCGCGAGCCTTGCCCCGCAAACCTCGCGGTAGAACTCTTCCGTAAAGCCCTTTAAATCGATGTTTGCCGCGTCTATGTACCGTGCAACCTCCCTGAGCGCTTCACCGGTTATGTAGCCGTTGGTGACGAAGATGTTTTTTATCCCCATCTCCTGCGCCAGCCTTGCGCAGTCCACGGCGTACTCCGCGAAGATCGTGGGCTCCGTGTAGGTGTAGGAGATGCTGGCGCAGCTGTACTTGGAAGCCTGCCTCACCACCTCTTCAGGAGGCAGGTCTATGCCGGAGATGCCCCTTCCCTCGCGGGGCATCTGGGATATCTCCCAGTTCTGGCAGTGCAGACAGCGGAAGTTGCATCCGGCGGTTGCTATGGAATAGCTCTTTGTGCCCGGGAGGAAGTGGAACAGAGGCTTCTTTTCAATGGGGTCCACGTGGTAGGCAACAGCCCTGCCATATACCAGCGTGTATAGCTTACCCCCGCGGTTTTCCCTCACACCGCATATTCCGCGCTTTCCATCGCCGATGACGCAGCGGTGGCTGCAGAGGTGGCACCTTACTTTGCCTCCCTCGAGCTGCGTGTAGAACCTTGCCTCTTCCATGCAGAATAAACTTGTTCGCTGAGGCTATTAAAATTTTCTTGGTCTTGAGCGCCGCGGAAATCTGCTACCACACTTCGCCGTGCGGCGGAGAAGGGACAGGACGGTGGCCTAATCCCCGCCCGCCAGTGTGCTCTCAATCTTCTCCAGCGCCTTCTTGGCATGTACGCGGATGTACCCCAGGTTTATCCCCGGCTCTGTGAAGAACCAGAAAAGCACGTCGCTGGCGCCCAGCACAAAGAACTTCCCGTTCTCTGTCTCGGAGATTATATCCCTGACCTCGCCCAGGCCGCTGGCGGTGGACACCTCCCTGGCGGAGCTCACCAGCTGGGCTATTAAACCGCCAGCCACCTCCAGCTCCTCCGCGCCCATCTTGGGGGAGTGGGACGCTATTATAAGCCCGTCCGAATCTATAATTCCGGCAGCCGTGGTGCCGGAAATCTTCAGGAAGTCCACAAGTATCCTCTCAAGCACCTCCTGCATGCGCTCTCACCTCTTCTCAACTATGCTACCGAGCTTCCACAGCATCAATTCAGCCACGGCATCTGCCTCCTCTGCGCCGAGCTTGTTCTTCAGCGCCGTCCTTCTAAGATACTCGATGAGCTCCACCAGGTCTGCACAGCTTGCCTCACCCTCCCGGAACCTCATTTCAGTGAGCCTCAACCTAAGCAGATTCCTGCCCTTCACCTCGCCGAATATCCTGCCGAGTTCTGCTTCAACAAATTCCAGCACCTTCCTGCATTTTTCTGTGGAGAGCTTTGTCTTCTTCAACCGGTCCATGTCAAGCTTTGGTTTGAACCTCTCAATGGCCACCTCTGCGGCCTTTTCCGCATCCGCCATTATTCTCTCCTTGAACTTCAGAATCTCTTCTGGCACATCAGGTTTCGCCATTCCAAAAGCAGGACCTATTTTGACCTCCACCCGCTCCGGTAACCTCTCTGCGACTCTGCGCATCGCCTCCTCTCTTACAGGCAACGCCTCCAGAGCACCGTCTCTGAATTCGGGTTCAGAGAGGGCATAGAATGTGGAACCTCCGGCTGAGGACACCTCCTCCTTCATTGTGAGCATCAGGGAGCCGCTGAGAAAGATGTAGTAGAGGGAAACAAGCCTCCCCTCCTCCTTGAAGTTAAGCCTCAGTACGCCGGTAAAGCCCTGGTTCTGCCTGAGCTCCATCTCCTCCTTCAATTCATCCGCACTCAGTTTTGCAACAGACTCCAGCTTTGCACTGTTGCAGAGGCTGCATATGGTCTTCACGATGCTTCTGGGCACCTCATTCATCGGCTTACCTCAGATGAAGAGGTTCACATCTGCGTCGCTGGCTATGTCCAGGTAGCCAGCAGCGCCCAGGCAGGCATCCACGGGTATGAGGTCCTCCTCGCTTATGCCCATCACGTCCATGGTCATCTGGCACCCGTAGAACCTCACACCCATCTCCCTGCACATGTTTATCAGCTCCTCAATGCTGGGAACGTTGCCCTTCTTCATCATGCGCTTCATCATCATCGTCGCCATCGCCGTCATGCCCGGGAGCATGCCTATGATGTTGGGCACCGGCATGGGCATCGCGGGATTTGCAATGGGCGCCACCTTGAGGCTCTTGTTCTTCTTTTTGTTGATTATATCGAGACCGTAGAATGTGAAGAACAGATGCACCTCCCAGTCCATGCTCGCGGCGGTGCTCGCCAGAATCAGCGGCGGATACGCGGCGTCGAGGGTACCCTTGCTGACGATTATGCACAGCTTCTTCTTTTTCTTTTCCTCTGCCACTTGTAAACCTCCTATTCAGGCTTTTTTACGTAAAAAATAAACTTTCCATTCTCTTCTCCTCTGTCAATAAGCTCATACCCGTTGTTCTTTGCCCAGGCGGGTATGTCTCCTACAGAGCCCCTGTCTGTGGCTATTATCTTCAGCACCTTTCCGGGGGACAGCTTTTCCATGGCCTTCTTGGCCTTGAGCACTGGCATCGGACAGCTCAAACCGCTGGTGTCGAGAACCTCATCAGCCTCAACCATGCATGCACCTCCGAAACTTTTTTACTTGATTTTAAGTAAATAATCTATATAAAGTTTTCCTATTAAGTGGAGTGAGAGATGCATGATTGACAGCAAGCTTGTAGAACACCTGAAGCTGATGAACCTCACCGAGTACGAGTCGCGCACCTACCTGGCGCTTGTTGTCAAGGGTACGGCGACAGTGAAGGAGATACGCGAACTTGCGCAGATACCCTATTCGAGGGAGTACGATATTCTTGAGAGCCTTGAGCGCCGCGGCTACGTGGTGGTTCAGCCCGGAAGGCCGCGCAGGTACCGCGCCGTTGACCCCAGGGAAATCCTCTCAAAGGAGCTCCAGGTAAGGGCAAGGGCGGTGGAGGAGCTTATAAAGAAGCTCAGTCCCATCTACAGCAGACACCTGGGGGATATCACCTTCAGTGAAGTAATCTGGATGCTGAAAGGAAGGGAAAACATCCATGACAGGCTGATAGCCATGCTATCAGGCGCCAGGCAGGAGGTCCTCATCCTGGGGATAAAGCCGGTTACAACCAGGGCTATAGCAAGGGCGCTGAGGGAAGCCAGGAGCAGAGGGGTGGTAATAAAGGCACTGGGGGTTTTTGATGAGGAAACAAAACAGCTCTTTGATGAGATAGGTGTGGAGCACCGCCGCTATCCTCACGATCACTCCCGCTTTGTGCTTGTGGATGACAGGGAGCTCATCCTGGCCAGTGAGGACCCCGCCAACTACATGTTTGCCCTGTACAACCAAAACCCTGGCTGCATAAAGCTGTACAGAAACTACTTCCAGCACATCTGGGAAGAGACCCGCAAGCTTTAAAACCTGTGAAACAGATTCAAAAGCATGGAGAGAATAAGCATCTCCCTGCCAGAGAAGCTTCTGGAGGAGTTTGACAAAATTCTCAGGGAGAAGGGCTATGTTTCCAGGAGTGAAGGGATACGTGACGCCATAAGGAGCTACATTCTTGAACACAGCTTTCTGAGCCAGCTCTCCGGCGATATCGCAGGCACAATTTCCATAATCTACGATCACGATGAGTCAAATGTGCTTGAGAGGCTTACTGATACCCAGCACGAGTTCTCGGAGGTTATAGACTCCTCACTCCACATTCATCTGGACAGGCAGCACTGCCTTGAGGTTATTGTGGTGCGCGGGAACAGCGCCGATATAAAGCGACTTCTCAACCGCCTTAAGGCGATGAAGGGCGTCAAGTATGCGAAGCTGACCACAAACGTGGCGGAGATACCCGGGTAGCCCCGCACCAGTAAAAGTGAGGATGGAAGCAGAATTGCTGAAGAGGAGGCAGGACAGGGAGATAAGAGAGCTGTGAAGGAGCAGATGCATGTCTCTGAGGTGGTACTGTGAAGGTAACTCTCCTCTCAGGCGGAACCGGCACGCCCAAGCTGCTCCAGGGTTTTATGCAGCTTCTGCCTCAGGAGGAGATAGCAGTTGTGGTAAACACAGCAGAGGATACATGGCTTCCCCACGGTTATCTTTCGCCGGACATCGACACAGTGCTTTACACCCTGGCAGGGCTTGTGAACGAGGAGACGTGGTACGGTCTGCGCGGCGACACCTTTGCGACGCATGAGCAGCTTCGGAGGCTTGGCTTCGATGAGTTCATGAACATAGGCGATCTGGACAGAGCCACCCACATAATGAGGGGCGAACTTCTCAGGCAGGGGCTCACCCTCGAACAGGTCACCCGCAGGCTGTGCGAGGCCTTTGGAATAAAAGCCAGTGTGCTGCCCATGACCAATCAGGAGTTGAGGAGTGTCATAGTCACCTCTCAGGGTGAGATGGACCTGCATGAGTTTCTTATAAAGCACAGAGCTGAGCCGGATGTGCTCGGAGTGCGGTTTGAGGGCAGAGCGGAGGCATGTGAGGCTTCCGTTGCGGCAATAAAAGAGGCGGACTTTGTGGTAATAGGACCCAGCAACCCGGTGACAAGCATCATGCCAATCCTCTCCATGAAAGAGATTAGAGCGTCACTTGAGAGGAGGCGGGAGAGCGTTGTTGCTGTGTCACCCATAGTCGGGAACATGCCGGTGAGCGGTCCCGCCGATAAATTTCTGCGCGCCTTTGGTGTGGAGCCCACTCCGCGGGGTGTTGCCTGCCTTTACAGGGATGTTGCCGCACACATGGTGGTGGATGAGAGTGAAGCAGAGCTGCACGCAGATGGGGTTGAAGTTCACAGGACGGGGATACTCATGCGGACACCCGGGGACAAGCGCAGACTGGCAGAGTTTTTGATTAAGCTGATGAAGCATAGGCACTAACCTCCAAAAAACACAGGAGCGCTGCGGTAAAACATGGTGTGATGAGGCTGCATTAACCATGCTGGATGCGTGAATAAAATGCGAATAGTTGATATCGCCACAGCGGCACAGCTCGCGGTTCTGCTGGAGGTTTCTGCGCCCAAGCCCGGAAATGTGAACTGCCTCAGAGATTTTGAAGACACGCGCTATGAGCACTTTCTTGCGAGCGCCGCAGCCTTTGGACCTGTCGCCAGAGAGGCGGCTCAGCGTGGATACAGGGCAGCCAGGGGAAAGCTGAGCATGGGAAAGGTGGGCATAGGGTGGTTGATAAGGAGAGCGGTTTGTGAGGCCAGGGTGTGGCATAGTGGGGGCAACACCATTCTCGGAGAGGCGATGCTCCTTATTCCTCTGTGTGCCGGTGCGGGCCATGTCCTCGGCAGTGGGGGCGGTGTAGAGCCCGACTCTCTGAGGAGGAGCACACTATCCGTGGTTAAAGCAGCCACATATAGGGATACACTGGAATTGTACAGGGGTATAAAAGTGGCCTCGCCACGGCTGCAGAGCGCAGAGCGTCTGGATGTGTTTGACAGGCGCAGCCTTGAGGAAATTGAGGAGCGCAGAATAACCTTCTACCAGGTGATGGAGATGAGCAAAGAAGATTCCATCGCCGGCGAGCTGGTGCACGGGTATCCCATCAGCTTCGAACTCGGTTATCCGGTGCTGCTCAAAGCCTACGGGTGCACCCGGGATATAAGACGCGCCACATTAGAGTGCTTTCTGCACATACTTGCTAAGGTACCGGATTCACTTATAGTGAAGAAGGCTGGGAGAAGCGCCGCTGAGGAGGTCTCAGAGAGGGTACGCACAGTCCTTAAGACGGGAGTAAATGAGCAGGCACTGGAAGAACTGGACAGATACCTGCGCAGCAGGGGAAATCTGCTCAATCCGGGCACAACCGCAGACCTGGTGGCGGCGTCTCTGTTCGTGGCGCTCACCAGCGGACTAAAAATTTAGGTGGTGCTGCATGCTGCATACACTGGGATTTAAAAGGGGCGGTATTGTGGAATGCATAGTCACCACTTACAACACCGACGGCTCACCAAATGCAGCGCCCATGGGGGTGTACACCCTAAGCGACAGAGAGGTGGTTATGAAGCTGCACTCAGGAAGCGACACCCTCGAAAATATATCCCGCATAGGGTGTGCGGTGCTGAACATAACCTATGATGCGCTGCTTTTTCTTAAGTCGGCGCTTTTAAAGCACACTCCGGAAGTTGACCCGGGGGAGCTGTTGTGCTCTGCGCTGAACGCACCCTATTTAAAGGCAGCTCATGCGTACGCAGCAGTGGATGCAGAGGTGGTGAAGAGCTATTCACTCAATGACTCTCTGGGCGAAAGCCGCATCAGCGTTGTGAAGGGCAGGGTGAGGGAGGTAAGAGTGCTAAAGCCCTTCCCTCAGGCACCCTGTCGCGGCTTCTTTGCAGCTGTTGAGCTTGCAATAGACCTGAGCAGGGGAAGGAGGGGAAGAGAGGGGGAGTTGATGAGGACAATGCGTCGCACCCTCCCTGTGCGGGAGTACAGAGAGATAGAGGAGTTTTTAAAAAGCCTACGCATTCAGACGGGCAGCTTCAGATAAACGGTACTCCCATTGTGCCCGTGAGCCACGTCTCTCCAGTATGCCAGATTCGTAAAACCTTGCGAGATAGGTTGACAGGCTGCTTAGCTTTATTCTCTCACCGAAGAGTATCTCATACTCCTCCTGTATCTCCTGAGAGCGCACCCACTCCCCTGCATGATTGTGCCTGAGCAGTAGCAGAAGCTTCTCCTTCTGGCTCATCCTTTCAATGTCGTACCTCCCCAGCCAGTTCTCCTCTGCGGGCGGAAACTCCTCCATCACAGGCTCTCTCACGCCATATACGTAGCCCAGGAAGTCCAGCACCTTCTCAATAGCAACCCGGCGGCTGAGCTTTCTGAACTCCCTTTCCACCTCCATCTCCTCCCCCCTTGCTGCAACCTTTATGCTGACAAACCTCTCACTCCGAAATATGTAGTCCAGGTGTTCCCTGACCCTCTCTTTTACCTCCGCATACTCCAGCCCCTCCAGTCTGAGCCTCGAGGTACCGCCGCCTTCGCGGGTTTCGAGGGTTATTTCCAGGTATTCCATCTCCACCATCCGCCAGTATTCACAATGTTAACAAATATTCAGTGAATACCTGCATATATAAATCTTACGAATATCATTTAAATATGAGTTGTATCAATAATATGCAACGTACATGAAAATAACAGGCTATCTGCACACTTTTCTGTAATACAGTCTTTCGAAAATTAAATCGAAAGCTTTATATATGTATTCTGTGAATGAGTGAATAGCAATGAATACACCTGGGGGGTAAGAAAAGGATGAAAAGTCTGGTACAAAAGGCGAAGGAAAACACAGAAAAGATGCAACCCATCGATTCCCTCGACAAGGAAATTGGCGAGGCAAAGATCGTCGTCGTAGGCTGCGGAGGAGCAGGGAACAACACGATAAACCGTCTGGCACACATCGGAATAAACGGCGCCCAGCTGATTGCTATAAACACCGACAAGCAGCATCTGGCAAACATAAAGGCGGACAAGAAGGTTCTCATAGGTTATGAGATAACAAAGGGCCTCGGTGCTGGAGGATATCCGGAGATTGGGGAGCAGGCGGCAATTGAGGCCAAGCCTGCGCTAAAGGATCTGCTGGATGGCGCAGACCTGGTCTTCGTCACCGGCGGTCTGGGCGGTGGTACAGGCACCGGGTCACTTCCGGTTGTGGCGGAGGTTGCCAGGGACATAGGTGCCGTCGTTGTTGGTGCTGTTACAATGCCCTTCAAGATAGAGCGTGCCCGCATAGGCAAGGCGAAGCAGGCGCTGGTCAAGCTTCGCAAGAGCAGTGACAGCGTTGTTGTCATAGACAACAACAAGCTGCTCAGCTACGTGCCCGACCTGCCGATGAACGATGCCTTTGCTGTCGCCGACGAGGTTCTGGCCAGGATGGTTAAGGGTATAACTGAGACCATATCCCTGCCCAGCCTTGTGAATCTCGACTTCGCAGACGTGCGGGCTGTGATGCGGGAAGGCTCAAAGAACGGCATTGCAATGATTGGCCTGGGCGAGAGTGATACCCGCAACCGTGCGGAGGAGGCTGTGCTTCACGCACTTGAGAATCCACTTCTCGAGGTGGACTACCGCGGTGCTACGGGCGCGCTGGTTCACATCACGGGAGGCGAGGACCTGACCCTTGCGGAAGCAACCAGAATAGGTGAGGTTGCCACAAGCTACCTGCGCGAGGATTCAAATGTAATCTGGGGTGCCCGCATCGATCCAGAGTTCAACGGCATGGTTCAGGTGATGGTGATAATGACGGGAGTGCACTCGCCAGACATCATGGGCAGGGAGAGCAGTGACATCCAGGTGCCAAAAAGGGTGGAGATGTCCCGCTTCATACGCCCGAGACAGCCAAAGATGCCCGCAAGACCACAGATGCACCAGCGGGAAGTGCCGGCGATGATCGCAGATCTGGGGATAGACTACATCTTCTAACCCCACTCCCCCTTTCAGGGGGGCAGTACAATGATAAATGCGTGTGTTTCCCGCAACCGGGAGCCGGAGGTGAAGGCCGGGCACAGATATCCAGCCAGAACCTACTCTTTGCTCTGCCTCTCCGGTGGTAGCAGGGGGATTTCAAACTATGTCCTGATTCCGGTTGAGGGTGCGGGCTTTGTGGTGATAAAGCACGAGCTGGAGGTTGAGGAGCATGATGAGCCGTGAGCTTGTAAGGGAGATGTGGAGCAACATTTCAAGTAAGGATGACCTTCTGATGCTCAACGTGGAGTTCATCGACGCCGATGACCTCAAGCTCCTGCCCAGGGTGGTAGACCGCCTCCTGGAGATGAAGGGAGTTTCCACGGCTCTCGTGTACGGTATAAAGGGCGGGACGGTCTTCCTTGTTGGCAGGAGCAAAAGGAGGCAGAGCCTGACCACCAAAATTCAGAGGGCCTTTCCGGAGCTGGGCAGGGTTAAGGAGGTCAACGGCTACACACTGGCGATGCTGCCTTTGGGCATGCTGGGGCTTCTGCAGAGCAGGGAGAAGATTCTCAGTGTGGTTGACGAGCTGATGAACGACGCCCTGGCAGGGGGGAAGGCCACGCGCGGATTCGGTACAGTCTTCGACAGGATGGCGGAGATAAAGAACCTGATAAACCTGCCTATGGGGCACAGGCAGGGGGTGGTGCTGTAATGGGGGCTACCAAGATGAAGAAGTTTGGAAATGTCTCGCACAAGGTAAACGTGATTTTGAGTGTTTTTAAGGAGGGAGAGAAGCTTAACGGCAAGCAGATTGTGGAGCGGGTGCGGCAGCAGGGGTACAGGATAACCGACGCGCACCTGAAGATGTTTATCTACTACAACATGCTGCACAAGCACCTGAAGAAGGAGGAGATAAACGGCGTCAACTACTACTATCCCATAAATCGGTGAGCTTCCCTCCTTTTTGTAAATTTTTTGGCTACAATTTTTCCAGTAAGTAAAGCGATACACTTTTGTAATTTTTCTGTCCACCCTTAACCGGGTGCTGTTTGATGAGTGAAATTAAGGAGATTGGTGTTGAAGAGGCGATACAACTTCTCAGGAGTGGAGAAGCGGTTCTGCTCGATGTGCGCACCCGGGAGGAGTACACAGATGAGCATGTTGAGGGTGCAATCTGGATACCCCTGCACGAGCTTTCTGAAAGAATTGATGAGCTGGACAGGGATAAGGCGATACTCGCGTGCTTCTGCAGGAGCGGCATGAGGAGTTTCAGGGCATGTGAGGTGCTCAAGAAGCACGGCTTTAGCAGGCTCTACAATGTGCGCGGCGGCATAACCGCCTGGAAGAAAGCAGGCTTTAAGACCATCTCTGGCAGCAAGCTTTAAGTGAAGCGACTAACACAGATTAAATCAAGGGAGGTGTCCTAATAACCGCCGAGAGGGAGGAGATTGGGCGGAGATTCTAACACCGCGGCAAGGTGGCTCTTCATCTCAGCCGTCGCCTGGCTGGGTGCGGCTGTCACCGTGGCATTGCTTCTGGCGGTAAAGTTCGTCTTTCCTGAGTTTCTCTCTGGCAGCGCACCCCTGCAGTTTGGGAGGTTGAGACCTGTGCACATCACCTTGGCAGCCTTCGGGTGGCTCTCCATGGTTCAGGTGGGCATGGCGTACTACACCGTGCCCAGGTTGGCCAGGGTGGAGCTGCACAGCCAGCGCCTGGCGAAGCTGAGCGTGCTCCTCTGGAACCTCTTTCTCATCCTCGCAGCCATCACGCTGCTTGCCGGCATGACCCAGGGCAGGGAGTATGCGGAGCTCGTGTACCCCCTTGACGTGCTCTTCCTCGCCCTCCTCGCCCTGGTGGCGTACAACCTCCTGCGCACTGTGCTGGTTAGAAAGGAGGAGAAGCTCTACGTGACCCTCTGGTACTTCCTGGCAGCCTTGGTCTGGATGCCCGTGGTGTACTTCGTGGGCAATGTGATGTGGACACCTAAGGGGGCGCTGTACGGCGTTAACGATGCGATAGTCAACTGGTTCTACGGGCACAACATCCTCGGGCTCTGGTTCACACCCCTCGGCGTGGGCGCCGCCTACTACCTGCTCCCAAAGCTGGTGCAGAAGCCCCTGTACAGCCACAGGCTATCTCTGCTCGGCTTCTGGACCCTCGGGCTCTTCTACCCCTGGGTGGGCACCCACCACCTGATATTCGGACCCGTGCCCGTGTGGGCTCAGAGCGTTGCCATAATCGCAAGCGTGGCAATGGTTTTGCCCGTGCTGGCGGTTACCGTGAACTTCTGGAAGACCATTGAGGGGAGGTGGCACCTGCTCGCCGGCGCTCAGGAGCGCCTCTCCGCAGGCGACAGCGTTGCTTTAAAGTTCCTGGTGCTCGGGGGCGTGTGGTACCTGCTCACCTGCCTGCAGGGTCCCTTTCAGGCTCTGAGGCAGGTTCAGCCCTACGTGCACTTCACCAACTGGGTGGTGGCGCACGCTCACCTTGCGCTTCTCGGCGCCTTCAGCTTCTGGGGGTTTGCGTGCATCTACTACGCCCTCCCCAGGCTCACGGGGGCTGAGGTGAGCCCCCGCCCTGCAAAAGCTCACTTCTACCTGCTCACCATCGGGCTGAGCGGCTTCATCGCAAGCCTGACGGTGGCAGGCCTGATTCAGGGCTCCTCCTGGCAGGCGGGGGTGCCCTTCGTTGATGTGGTCGCCTCCCTGAGACCCTACTTAGCGGTCAGGCTTGTCTCAGCGGTGATGATGGTCGCCTCGGTGTACATCTTCATCTACGCCGTCTTCAGCTCCCTGCGGGGGGTGCGGAGATGAGGGCTCTCACCATCGCAGCCGGAGTGGCGGCGCTCGTGGGCGTGGCGCTCTTAGTTACGGTGTTCCTCCCCATGGGCGACTCAAGCCTATACGAGCCCTCCCCTGAGCTCAAGCCCCTGAATGAGCTCCAGGAGAGGGGCAGGCAGATTTACATACGCGAAGGCTGCTGGTACTGCCACACCCAGCAGGTGCGCAACCTGAGCATGGACGTGCAGTACTACGGCAGGGTTTCGGAGCCCGGGGAGTACGCCTACCTCTCGCCTGTGCTCCTGGGCACGGAGCGCACAGGGCCAGACCTCGCCAGGGTTGGCGGGGTTTACTCCGATGACTGGCATCTGGCGCACTTCATCAACCCCCGCTACACCGTCCCCAGGTCAATAATGCCCAGCTTCTCCTACCTCTCGCAGGAGGAGCTTGAGGCTCTTATAGCGTACGTGCAGAGCCTCGGTGGAGCCGAGGCGGAGCGCAGGGCTGAGATGCAGCGCAGGATGAAGCGGGCGATGCTTGAGGCGCAGCGCCTGGGCAGAGAGGAGGAGATGATGCAGGCGATGGTGCCCGCGAGCTACAGGAGCCTTGAGAACCCCCTTGCGGGCAGCGCTGAGGCGGTGCTCTTGGGGAGGAAGCTCTTCGCAGAGAACTGCTCCGGCTGCCACGGCAGCGGTGGAGGTGGAGACGGTCCAGCTGCCGCATACCTCGCGCCAAAGCCTGCGAACTTCACCAGCGCCGAGTTCATGAGCACGGCAAGCGACGGCAGGCTGTACTACTCCATCCTGAGGGGAGTGCCCGGCACGGCGATGCACCCCTTCGGAGCCAAGCTCACCGAGCGGGAGGTCTGGAGCTTAATCGCCTACCTGCGCACCCTGGAGGAGTGAGCATGGAGGGGTACAAGCTTGCGGTGGCGGCAACGGTGCTTCTCACCCTGGGCACGGCTCTTGCGCTTGCCTGGGCGATACGGGCGAAGCAGTTTGACGAGGAGCCCAAGTACAGGATGCTGGAGGATAAGGATTAAGTAGCAGGAGGTTGCAGTTTGGGTAAGGAGGCTGAAAGTTGAAGGAGCACGAGCACGGGGAGGGAGAGCACGCCCACGGGGCTCACGGCGCCGGGAAGCACGAGCCAGGGAGGGAGCGCGCGCATGAGGGTGCAGCGCAGGATGAGGAGCACGTGCCCGAGGGGCATGGTGAGGGGCATGCGGAGCATGAGGGGCACGTGCAGGGAGCGCATGCCGGGCATGAGGGGCACGGGGAAGGTGAGCCCGCTCAAGGAGCACATGCGGGGCATGTGGAGAAGGAGGGAGAGCATGCGCGGCACACCCACGAGCACCACATCGCCGACTTCAGGAAGCGGTTCTTCGTCTGCCTTGCTTTAACCGTACCCATCCTTGCGCTCTCCGAGATGATCCAGCTCTGGCTGGGCTTCAGGCTGGAGATACCCTACCAGAGGCAGGTGGTCTTCCTGCTCTCCTCGGTGGTGTACTTCTACGGCGGTGCCCCCTTCCTGCGCGGAAGCTTCGGCGAGCTCAGAGCGAGGCAGCCCGGGATGATGACCCTGATAAGCTCCGCCATCTCTGTGGCTTTCTTCTACTCCTCTGCAACGGTTTTCCTGATACGGGGTCAGGACTTCTTCTGGGAGCTGGTAACCCTTATTGACATCATGCTCCTGGGGCACTGGATAGAGGCGAAGAGCATACTCGGCGCCTCCCGTGCGCTTGAGGAGCTGGTCAAGATAATGCCCACGGTGGCGCACTTAGTGGAGGGGGACAGGGTAAGGGACGTGCCCGTGACGCAGCTTAAGGCTGGGGATGTGGTGCTGGTAAAGCCGGGGGAGAAGATTCCCGCCGATGGTGTTGTGGTTGAGGGTGAGAGCTACGTGAACGAGGCGATGCTCACGGGTGAGTCAAAGCCCGTGAGGAAGAAGGCTGGAGACGAGGTTATAGGCGGGGCAATCGTGGGGGAGGGCTCGCTGAAGGTAGAGGTGAGGCGCACGGGCGAGGAGACCTACCTGGCGCAGGTGATCAAGCTGGTGAAGCAGGCGCAGGAGAGCCGCTCAAGGACCCAGGATTTAGCCAACAGGGCGGCGGCAATGCTCTTCTACGTCGCCATGGCGGTGGGTATAACCACCTACGCTGTGTGGTACTCCAGGGGGATGCCCGAGTTTGCGCTGGAGCGTGCGGTTACCGTGCTTGTCATCGCGTGCCCGCACGCGCTGGGGCTTGCGATTCCCCTCGTCGTCGCCATCTCCACCTCCATCACAGCCAAGAGCGGGATACTCATAAGGGACCGCCGCGCCTTTGAGGCTGCGAAGGACCTCAACGCCGTGGTGTTTGACAAGACGGGAACGCTGACAGAGGGGAAGTTTGGTGTTAGCGACGTGGTTGCCTTCATCCCCGAGGAGGAGCTGCTCGCGCTCACGGCGAGCGTTGAGCGCAACTCCGAGCACATAATAGCGAAGGCGATAGTAGAGCATGCCGAGAGGGCTGGTGTTGAGGTGCCCCCTGTGGATGAGTTCAGAGCCATCCCTGGAAAGGGCGCCTGCGGGAGGGTGGCAGGGAAGGAGGTGTGCGTGGGCAGCCCCAAAATGCTGGAGGAGATGGGCATAAGCGTGGAGGACGAGCGCATAAAGGAGCTTCAGAGGCAGGGCAAGACGGTTGTGTTCACCCTCGTTGACGGCAAGCTCGCAGGTGCCTTTGCGCTTGCCG
>WANX01000127.1 GCA_015521565.1 Candidatus Hydrothermarchaeota archaeon | reverse complement strand
GCTTAATCCCGTGCTCCAGGGTGAGGGCAAGAAAGGGGCAAACCCCGACGCAGCCGCCGCAGGACATGCAGAGCTCATGGTCCACCTTCCTCGGCATGGCATCACCTTCTCTTAATATGGTGCAGAAACTTTTAAAAGTTGTGCAGGGCGGCTCAGCAAATCTGCTATCCCGGCCCGGGCTGCCGCAGAAGCAGGTATCAGAAAAAGAGGGGGAGGCTACTTTGCCAGCTGTGCCTCCATCACAAAGTCGTTGGCAATTTCCCAGAGCACGCACTTTATCTCGTGCTGAAGTTTCTCCATCTCGCCGCGCCTTCCGTACAGCGCAGGCTGCAGTGGCTCCATGAGTATGTCCGCAGCGCGGAGCGCACGCTCTCGAGCATCAAGCTTCCTGTCCTCGAGCACCTCCTTCGCCCGTTTTGCAACTTCGCGTATGTGCTCGGGCACCTCCTCTATGCCTATCTGGCGCAGCTTCTTCTTCACCTCCCTGTCCTCGGGGTTGAGGAACAGGTCCAGGGAGTAGGAGATGCGCTTCGCTGCCTCGATGCTCTTCGCCTGCCTCTCCACCCAGTCCAGATTGTAGCGCACCACGCTGAGCCTGCGCATCGCCTCCTCGACTATGAGCTTCTTTATCGCCGCGGGCAGGTCCTCCATCCCCTGGAGCTCTGCCAGGATAGCCTCAGCCCGGTTTATCCTCTCCTCCGGCTTTTTTTTGCGGTCCTTGAGTATGCTCTCTATCTGCGCCACCTTCTCCCTCGCCGCCTCGGGCACGTCCTCTATGCCCAGCCCCATGGTCCTGAGCATCTCCCGCGTTTCCTTATCCTTACCCACAAAGACCTTCAGGTTCTCGGCAATCATCTCAAGCTCTTTGTCAACAAAACTCTCTGGCAAAGCCATCACCTCCTGCGAAAAATAATCTTCCCCGGGCGCTATAAATAGTTAACCTCGGCAACTGCAGACAGTTGCATCATCAGATTGCGGTATTTCCGCTTCGCTTCAATACCGCCATGTTTCCTTAGTGTTTTTTCCCGCATATCCCTAAGAGGGAAGGGGATACCCCTCCCTGGTTTTATAATTCTTTTAATACGGGAAGGTGCTTCAAGGGGGATATCTCTTTATCCGGAGGCGCTGCGAATGGCGAAGCTGAAGCCGGGCAAGATATACCGCATACCAAAGAAGAGGCTGTACACGCGGAAGGAGTACATAGACAGCATCCCAAATCCCAAGATTACAATCTTCGACATGGGCGATGTGAGCAACCCTGAGCGCTTCGAGGTGCAGCTCTCCCTCATAGCAAAGGAGACGGCGCAGGTCACCCACAACGCCCTCGAGGCGAGCCGCATCGCAGCCAACAGGTACATAACAAAGCGCGCAGGCAAGAGCGGCTTCTACATGAAGTTCAGGGTTTACCCCCACGTGGTGCTGCGGGAGAACAAGATGGCCACCGGCGCCGGTGCAGACCGTGTAAGCGACGGCATGCGCCGCGCCTTCGGCAAGCCCGTGGGCCTGGCGGCAGTGGTAAGGGAGGGACAGCGCATTATTACGCTGCGCACCAGTCCAAACCACTTCAACGACGCCAGGGAGGCGCTGCGCAGAGCTGCAATGAAGCTGCCCATGCCCTGCGGCATCGTGGTGGAGAAGGGGCAGGAGCTGGTCAGGTAGCCCATTAACTCCGTTTTCCCTGCTTATTCTTGCAGTTAAAATTAAAGCAGGCCTTATTCCTCCTTTTCACGCCTTCTCCAGGGCACAGAAAAGCCGTCTATGAACAGCCCCGGAAGTATGCCCAACGAGATAATTGCTATTCCCAGCCACAGCAGATTAACAAAGGGCTCCAGCTTCACCGTAAGCGGGACCTCGACCACCCCTCCGGAGTGGCCGCCTATGCCCTGAAATATAACATAAACATCCGCGTCCAGGTTGCGGTTGATGTACACCTTTGTTACCCTTCCAAATTTCTCATTGTTTATTGTTCTCGCCACTCCCTCGCCGAGATAGCGCCCGTTCTTGTAAACCCTCACCAGAATGTCTGTGGTCAGGTAGCCCTCGTAGTTCTCATACACGTCTATACCCGCGAGCTCAATGGCATATCCGGCACCAATCTCCTGCGGTCCGGATAGCACACCCTCCCCCGGTACAAACCTGAACACCACCTCAGTCTCGGAAGTAAGCGTGGTGTTGAACACTGCTCCGAATATTATCATAACCACGCCCGCGTGGATCAGGTAAAAGCTTGCCAGCTTCAGCTTCTCCCTCTTCCTGGCGCTGCTTTTCAGCAGCTTTCCGGCACGCCACAGGGCCAGCACAAAGCCGTAGACCAGCGGAGGCAGAAGGAAATCGGCGAGGGGAGAGCCTGTAACTCCGAACACAGCCGCCGCACCGCCCATGAGGAGCACAGCGGCGCCGCCCAGGAGAAGCTGGGTGCGCCTCATAATCCCCATGCCCATACACAGCGCAATTGTAAGCAGGAGAAGCACCGCAAAGGGATAGCTCCACATGTTGTAGAAATCTATTTCAACGCTCACCTTCACCTCCCTGAGCGCCTGCATCAGGAAGGGGTAGCTCAGCCCCCAGAAGGACACAAAACCCAGGATGAGCAGTGTTACAATTGCCAGGTAGAAGAGGTTGGTGCGGGTGAACAGGCGTGTGCTTCTGGGAGGTGCATCCGGAATGGGCTCCCCTGTACCGGTAAACCTGCCCCTCAGTACGGGGAATATAACACCTGTGAGCACAAATATGGCCGCAACCTCCTTAACGCTGGGGAGCCCGCCGCCGGAGAAGGCCTTGTACAGGACGATCACACCCTGGGCGAGCAGAAAGGCAAAAATCAGCGCCTTTGTGTGTCCGCCAGCCTCCGTTTTCTTCCTCACAGCCCTGTCGGCAACCAGCAGCGCTGACACGATCGGGATGTTCACGAGGAGAAGTGCGAGGTACGGTCCTGTGGTGGTCTCACCGAAGGCGTGAATCGACTCCCACAGCCCGGAGCGGGTGATAAAGGTGGCGTATATAACAAGCATAAAAGACAGAGCTGCAAGCGCCGGGGTTAGGACAGGAAACTCGCCCTTCCTCAGGTTCTGCACCACTGCGTGGAGTAGCGCGGTAACCACAAACCAGGGTATCAGAGAGGAGGTCTCCACCGGGTCCCATGCCCAGAAGCCGCCCCACCCGAGAACCTGATAGCTCCACACGCCGCCCACTGCTATGCCCAGCGTCAGGAACAGCCAGGAAACCCTGGCCCAGGGGTGAGCGATTCTCAGCCAGCGCGGGTCATTCCTCCAGAGGTGCGCAATGGCTGCGGCGAAGGGTATGGTAGCTGCACCGTAGCCTATGAACATGAGCGGCGGATGAGCCGCCATCCAGGGGTCCTGCAGAAGCGGGTTCAGACCGTTTCCATCCGCGGGTATGAAATTCCTGGGAAGCTCCGGGTAGAGGTCGTAGATGCTCCTGAAGGGAGAGACGAGCAGCGTCATGGTGATGAAGAACAGACCTATGAGGTGGGTCACTATGTGCACCCGCCTGGCGAGGGAATCGGTAAAGCCCAGCCGCTCGCTCGCCCAGAGCGCAGAGGCGTAGATTATCACCGCCCACAGCAGGAAGGTGCCATCCTGCCCAGCCCAGAAGGCAGTGGCCTTGTAAAACCAGGGGAGCGCCCGGGAGCTGTAGCTCCACACGTACATGTAGGTGAAGTCGGAGCGCAGGAAGAGGCCCACCAGATGGAGCGTCGCCGCAGTTAGCAGAGCGAGAGTCATCCAGGGGAGCAGCCTGAGTCTCTCAACCCTTACGTTGAAGCCCCTCTCCTTTAGCAGGAGCGCAATAAACACCGCTGCACTCGTGGCAAAGGCTCCAAGAAGCATGAAGTTTCCGGCATTCCAGGAGAAACTCACTCTTCATACCCCCTGATACTTCTGAGCTCCTCCTCTATCTTCCCGAGGGTATAGTTGTACAGCTCAAGGCTTATTCTCCCCTCCAGGTAAGCGCGGGTCACCTCCTCTTTTTTTGCTTCAAGAGCCTTAATCCTGTCTTCGGACAGGTTACTGGCGGGGGCAACCGCACTCAGGTTTACCCTGCCCAGGTACTCTGCAAATATCTTCTGTCCTCCCTCCACCAGCCCGTCACGGGGCAGGTGCACATCCACCATAATAAAATAGTTACCCAGTGCAGCCTCGCCGTGGTAGCAGTAGAGGTCCTCGGTGATGGTGGCGACTGCCACCCTCCCCTCACCCAGCACAGCGCGGTTCTGGGCGAAGTCCCAGTATATGTGCGAGCCTCTGGCCGCCCATCTGGGCGGGAAGCTCTGCTCCAGATAGCCCTCCCATATCCACATCTCCCTGCCGGAGGCGCTGAATCTGAGCTTGTTCCAGTTGGTCCTGTAAACCTCCAGGGCACGCTGCGCAAGGGCGGGGTCGTCGAAGTAGTAGGCCTCGAAGCTCACCACCGCGCTTGTATTTTCCCCCTCCACGTAGAGTGCCCCGAAGCGGCTCTTAATCCCGTCGATAATCCTGCCAGCCACTCCCGGGGCAAAGTTGGACACGTCGGTGGGCATGGTTATCGCAGCCTGGGGAAGCGCAACCATGCCCGAGAGGTTTTCCACAAACACCGCCTCAAACTCCGGCGGAGGCGCAGCACGTGGCACCTGGTCCAGCGGAAGAAGCTCAGCCTCCGCAGGCAAAGTCTGCTGCGGCGCCACGGGCATGGGTGGCGACACCTCCCGGGACGACTTGCCAGTGCACCCTGCGCTCATTATCATTGCAGCTGTCAGAAGAAGGAGCAGCAGCCTCATATACAATCACTCTGCTATTTTAGCTTCGTATTTTGACGGGCACTTTACCAGCAGCTTGTTTGCATACACCCTGCCGTTTTTAACCACCCCTATTGCCACCACATCTATTCTGGTGCTCTGCTCCAGCTCCTCTCCCAGGGGGAAGGTGGCGGGG
>WANX01000126.1 GCA_015521565.1 Candidatus Hydrothermarchaeota archaeon | reverse complement strand
TCCAGCGGGTTATCTTACCCATGAATATGTCTGCAACAACTTCGCCGCTTAACCTGAGCTTCTGCTCAATCCCCGGCAGGTTGTACACCACCACCACAGCACCCAGCGTCTCGGGTATGTGGAGTATGCCCGGCATCCTGCGGTACTCCTCTTCTTTTAGCGGAGCATCGCTGGCTCCGAAGTCAACAGTCTTCGCCATGGTCTGCTTTATCCCTCCGCCGCTGCCTATGCTCTGGTAGTTTATCTTCACACCCTTCAGCTTGTAGTACTCATAGCTCCACTTTGAAATCAGGGGATAGGGGAAGCTTGCTCCTGCACCGTTGATTGTTATCTCACCCGACTTCCCGGAGTTGGCGGACCCCTCCGGGCCCTTTCCGCCACCTGTGCATCCGGCAAAGAGCAAAAGAAAAGCCACTCCAAGCAGTACCATCCACCTCATCATTCAACCACCTCTTTCAGCCAACACTGGCCGCATTCCAGAATATCAACTTATCCATAGTAAACTAAGTAGGGGACTAAATCTATATAGAAATTAAATATTCATATCCAGGGTGCTCTCCGCTATATCTGCAGAATATGCATAAACCCTCTGAAAGCTGTCGAGCAGTGTGAAGGTGCCCATGCTTCCGGGTCTATCTTCAATCCGGTGCAGTATCCGGGAAATGATTTGCTCCACCCGCTCTCTGGCGTCGAGCACTCTATCTGCAAGTTTTTCATCTCCAGAGAAGAAGGACCGGGTGGCCATTTCAAAGTTCTCCAGAACCGCTGAGTAGAGCCTTCGCAACTCCTTCTCCAGCTCCTTTGTTGCAGGAGTTCCTGCCATAGAGGAGATTCTCACACTGTGGTCGGCGATGCGCTCCAAGCTCCTGGCAACGCTCAGATAGTGCACAGCCTTCTCAGGAGGCAGATCGATGTTTGCCCTTCCGGCCCTCTTTATCCCTTCTATGACTTCCCTGGTGGCAAGCAGGTAAAACTTGTCAACCTCTTCGTCCCTTCCAATCACGTCTCTTGCGAGCTCTTCATCTCCTGAGAAGAAAGCTTCCACTGCATTTTTTAACATAAACTCCACAATTACATGCATTCTGCGCAGAATGCTTCTGGGAGATATCTCCTTGAAATCCAGCAGGTCGTTGATAATCATCTCATGCGCAGTTTCCGCCAGCACCTCTGTACCAAGAATCCTGCGCAGTATATTCATTACCGCTTCCCGCTGCCCGGGCAGTATCCTGTACTTGGAGGTAACTCTGAGCTCGTCGAATCCTGAGAGGTATGCTGAAATCACGCGTCTCTCAATCTGCTTTGGAGACAGGCCGGAGATATCCAGGGTCTTTATCCTCGGCTCCTCTCCCCTCCTTACGTCCGTCCGTATCACCAGCTCACCAGATTCGGTCTGCTCTATTAGCACCCTGTCTCCAGCTTTCAGCCCCATGTCCCGAACCCACCGCTTGGGGAGAGAAACCACGTAGGTTGACCTTCCCGTGAACTGCAATTTTCGGCTTTCCATCATATATATCTAAATATCTAACCAGCTAACTCAAATATTAAAACGCATCTATATAGAAAATGTAGAAACATGTTAAATTTACAGAGGCGGATTCTGATATATGTTGCGCAGGAAGGTTTATTCGGGAGGTTCTTCGCCAATGCTCTCCCTGCCCAGGAAATGGGTTGAGGAGAACAACCTTGGGGAGGGGTATGTGCTCCTGGACGTTCAGGAGGACTGCATAGTGATAGAGCCCGAAAAGCCCGGAAGCCGGAGGAGGGAGTTTGTCATAGACAGCAGCGGCATGGGAGAGGACGAACTGTGCAGGAGGATAATCGCGGGATATCTGGCAGGCTATACCATTCTGAAGATAAAATTCGACAGGGAGAGCATCAGGCTTAAAGAGAAGACCAAGAGTTTGCTGAATTTCCTGATAGCCGTGGAGGTTATAAAGGACCTAGGATATGAGATAACCGCTCAGGTGCTCCTCAATCAGGCAAAGCTTCCGGTGCTCAAGGTTGTTGAGAGAATTTTTGGTATAATAGAGGGGATGCTCCACGACCTTCGGAGAGGTATCTCGGGTGAAGATGCGGAGCTGCTGAGGCATGTTACAGAGCGTGAGCAGGAGGTGGACAGGCTCTACTTTCTTGCAGTAAGGCAACTCAAGGGTGCGGCGATGAGTCAGGTCGCAGCCAGGCAGGTTGGAATAGAGCACCGCAGGGATGTGCTTGGAATCAGGCTGATTGTCAAGAGCCTTGAGCGTATCGCAGACCACATCGAATCCATCTCTTCCAGGCTAATACGCCTTTCAGCTCCCGGACATTCCAGGATTCTTCTGGAGGTGGCAGGGAGCGTTACCAAAATTTATCTCACGGCAAAGGAGGCGGCCCTGTGCTTCAATGCAGACCTGGCGGAAGATGTTTTCAGAAGGCTTCAGGAAGTAGAGGAAGATGTTAGAGATGCAGAGGAGCAGATTATGGGTGGTTCTGAAATCGATGAGATTATAACTCTCCGGCTGTGCCTGGAGAGCTACTACCGCATCGCCCGCTACTGCTGCGATATGGCGGAGATAGTGATTAACATGCATGCGGAGGTTCCTGAGAGGGACACGGCAGAGCCCGGGTGACTCCGGAAAATTTATTAACTCTCAATTAAATATCAATTACAGGTAATTGAAATGAAGGGCAAGTACGTAACAATAAGCATACCGCGCGAGCTCTACGAGAAGGTGGCCGAGATGATACAGGGCACGGGCTTTCGCTCCCCCACGGAGTTCATAATCTTCACCCTGCGCTTACTGCTCATGGAGCGGAGTGAGCGGAAGGTTATTGAGGGGCTCCGCGCCCTGGGGTACCTTAAGGAGGAGTAGCATGCTGATAATAGGCGTTGACTCAGCTACGTGGGATGTTATCCTGCCAAACCTTGACAGGCTTCCGAATTTTAAGAAGCTGATGGAGGAAGGCGAGTACTCCACGATTCACCTCAACCAGAAGCCCTGGTCGCCTGAGGTGTGGTGCTCCATGTTCACAGGCTTATTGCCCGAGGAGCACGGGCACCACGACTTTGTTGTCAACAACGAGATTGTGCGCAGGGAGGATATTAAGGCGGAGTTCATCTGGGACATCCTCGACAGAGCCGGGGTAAGCGTGAAGGCGCTCAACGTACCCTTTGTGGTGCCTCCCTACAACTTCAACCTCGAGTTTACCCCCGTCGCTGGAGGCGTGCCGGTGGAGCAGGATGAGCTCCTGGAGGAGATAGAGCGGGTAACCGAGAAGGCGCTTGAGGTGCTGCGGGGGGATAAGCCAGAGGTCTTCATCCTCGCCTACACGGCGCTTGACAAGCTATCCCACCTCCACTGGGGCGAACCCGTGCTGGTGGACTTTTATGAGTGCGTGGACGAGGCAATAGGAAAGCTCATCCCCTACGACGATGAGGTGCTCGTGATCTCGGACCACGGCTTCTGCGACTACGACGCCGCGCCTATACGAACGCTGCCAAAGCGCACGCCAAAGGGTGAGATAAAGGGCGACCACCACCCGGATGCGATTCTGATAAAGAAGAACATACCCTGCGAAATTACCCAGCCCATCGACGTCTTCCACTGCATAAAGTCGCGCTACCTGGGTGATTGAATGGACGCTGAGATAATGGCTTTACCAGTAGAGAAGAAGGTGGAGAAGAGCAAGGAGGTTATAGCGCACGCGATAGAGCGCTACGGCGATAAGCTGGTCGCGGCCTTTACCGGAGGCAAGGACTCCACGCTGATGCTGTGGCTCACGAAGCAGGTTTGCGGGGAGAGGGGCTACGCTATGCCGGAGTGCATCTTCATAAACGAGGGCAGCGTCTTCGATGAGGTACTCGAGTACGTGGCGAGGATGCGCAGGGAGTGGGGCTTAGTTATTCACGAGGTCAAGAACGAGGACGTGCTGAGGCAGGTATCCAAGGTGGGCGATATTGTCTGCGTGGCAAAGCTCAATGAGCGCAACCGGCGCGAGCTCGAGAGGATAGGCTTTCGTGGCGACAGCTTCGTGTTTAACCCCGAGAGCTTCGAGGGCAACCATTTGATGAAGACGGTGGCGATGAATGTTTTTATAGAGGAGCACGGCATCGCCGCGGTAATGACGGGCATCCGCTGGGATGAGCAGGAGGCGAGGAGGGATGAGGTGTACTTCTCACCCCGCGAGGATCCGCCCCACATGCGGGTGCACCCAATCCTCCACTTCACAGAGCGCGAGGTGTGGCAGGTGCTGCGCGAAAACCGCGTGCCCGTGAACGAGCTCTATGCAAAGGGATACCGCAGCCTGGGAGCAAAGGCGACCACGCGCAGGGTGAGCGATAAGCCCGCGTGGGAGCAGGACCTTGACTCTGTACCAGAGCGCGCCGGGAGGGCGCAGGACAAGGAGGGGATAATGAAGCGCCTCCGCGACCTGGGGTACATGTAGAATGACAGGATATCGAAGGGCTTCCGCAGGATAGCTTCATCAGCACATTAAGCTCGCCGGCAGGAGTTTGTGCCAGGACGTGTTTGAATGCCTTACCGCCGCTCCACATAAGGCACTCGGTATGTCTTCTGTGAAGAGTGAGTTCAGAATCAGCCAAATTTTCCTGAATCAGGGGGACAATCCCCTCAGGTAGGCATGCATCGCCTTAGCCGCGCGCTTTCCTGCACCCATGGCGGCGATAACCGTCGCCTGTCCCGTGGTTATATCCCCGCCCGCGAAGACCCCCTCCCTGGAGGTTCTGCCATGCTCGTCCACCACTATGGTGCCCTTGGGGGTGGTCTCAATCTCGGGGTGCTTCATCGCTATTATCGGGTTGGGGCTCTGCCCTATCGCTATCACCACTGTATCTGCCTCAACCTCAAACTCGGACCCCGCCACAGGCACAGGAGAGCGGCGCCCGCTCTCATCCGCCTCCCCCAGCTCGCACCGCAGGCAGCGCACGGCGTGAACCCGACTTTCGCCCAGGAAGGCTGCAGGCTGAGTCAAAAACCTGAAGCTTATGCCCTCCTCGCGGGCATGCCTCACCTCCTCCCTGCGTGCTGGCATCTCGACCTCGCTCCTGCGGTAGAGCACCTGCACCTCCGCACCCAGGCGGGCGGCGCAGCGCGCCGCATCCATGGCGACGTTGCCCGCGCCTATCACCACTGCCCTATCCCCCACCTTAACTGGAGTGTCGTACTCAGGGAAGAGGTACGCCTTCATGAGGTTTATGCGAAACAGGAACTCATTGCCCGAGTATATGCCGTTCAGGTTCTCCCCCGGTATGCTCAGGAAGCGGGGCAGCCCTGCACCCGTGCCCAGGAAGACGGCGCTGTAGCCGAGCTCAAACAGCTCGTCTATGTCGTAGGTGGCGCCTATGAGCACGTTGGTCTCAATCTCCACGCCCAGGCTCCTGACGTACTCCACCTCTGCATTCAGCACCTCTCTCGGTAATCGGAACTCGGGTATGCCGTAGGCGAGCACCCCTCCCGGCTCATGAAGCGCCTCAAAGATGGTCACGCCGTGCCCCCGCTCAGCCAGGTAGGCTGCCACCGTGAGACCCGCAGGCCCCGAGCCAACCACAGCCACCCGCCTGCCGGTGCTCTCGGCTTTAGCAGGCTTCCTAACCCCCCTCGCCCGCTCCCAGTCCGCGGCGAAGCGCTCCAGGGCGCCTATTGCCAGGGGCTCATAGCGCCTGCCAAGCCTGCACTTGGCCTCGCACTGCCTCTCCTGGGGGCACACCCTGCCGGTTATTCCCGGCAGGTAGTTGCTCTCCCTTATCACCGCAATGGCTCTCTCAAACTCACCCTCACGTATCGCCTGCACGAAGGCGGGGATATCTATGCCCACGGGGCACCCGGTGACGCAGGGCTTGTCCCTGCACTGCAGGCATCGCTTGGCTTCAAGCATCGCCTCCTCTGCCGAGTATCCCAAGGCAACCTCGGCGAAGCTCTTCACCCTCTCCTCAGGAGAGAGCTCCCTCATCGGCACCCGCTTCTCCCTCATGTTCCCTCCTCGTACAGCTCAAAGGAAAGGCGCTCCTCCTCCCTGAAGAACTCCTGTCTGCGCTGCAGCTCGTCAAAGTCCACCTCCGTGGCATCAAACTCAGGCCCATCAACGCAGGCGAACTTGGTGCTTCCTGCAACCGTGACCCTGCAGGCGCCGCACATCCCGGTGCCGTCCAGCATTATCGCCCCTAAGCTTGCGGTCGCCCTGATTCCGTGCTCCTTCGCAATCCTCCCGACGGTCTTCATCATCTTCGTGGGACCTATGGCAAGGATGTAGTCCACCCTGTTCTTCTTCAGGTACTCCCTCAGCGCAGCCACGGCGTACCCCTTCATTCCAGCGCTCCCGTCGTCGGTTGCTACGACCACCTCATCGCAGAAGCCGCGCATGCGCTCCTCAAAGATTATGTACTCCCTGCTCTTCGCCCCCATTATCACTGTAACCCTGTTGCCAGCCTGCTTGAGCGCCCTGAGTATGGAGTAGAGCGCTCCCGCCGTGCCCTGCCGGCATATGCCGACCACGCTGCCGTAGTGGCGAATCTCGCTGGGCTTGCCTAAGGGACCGAGGAGGTCAAGAATCTCATCCCCGACCTCCAAGCCCGCCAGCATCCTGCTGGTCTTCCCCACCTCGTGCACCACCATGGTTATGGTGCCCGCCTCACGCTCAAAGTCGGCAACGGTCATGGGGATGCGCTCGCCCTTCTCGTGCACCCTCACCATTACAAACTGCCCCGGCTGAATCTTCTTCGCCACCTGAGGGGAGCGAATTACAAAGAGCTTGTAACCTGGCGCAAGCTCCTCCTTGTGAACAATCACGCTGCGCATCCTGCAACCTCTGCCAGAAGCTAACGCTGGAAAGATGTTCACAATGCAAAATTAGTAGCACTAATCCCCGCGCAGGGTTTTAAGCTTTTCGCTGCCCACGCACTTCTCGGCGTACTCGCACCAGTTTATGCACAGGTTATCCCGCGTCTTCCTGACTATGGCTCCGCACTCCTCGCACTCCGCCTCGGTCTCATCGGTCCAGATCTCCACCTCGGCCTTGCAGCTGGGGCAGAGCACGTACTCCGGCTTTGGGCGCTTTATCTCCTCGCTGCCGGGGCAGCTCGCCTTAATTGCATTTATATCTTCTGGCATGTCCCTCACAGCTAACTTTAAAACCTAACCTTAATTAGATTATTGGCGAAAATGTTCGTCGCTACCTCTTGCCGAGTCCGCACGCTTCACACACACCCCTGGTCAGGTGGTGCTCACAAACAGGTCGGCCGCAAAGTGCGCAGGTGAACCGTGCCGGTCTACCGCAGATGTGGCAAAGGCCTGCGATCATTTTTAATCCCCCAGGTGCTCACCCAGTTCTTCCAGCAGTTCGTCCAGCCTCTCCTGGGCTTCAAACTCCTCCTTCTCCAGCTTCCTGCGCTTTGCTTCGAGCACACTGCCGGAGCCGTAGCTCTCAACAAGCGAGCGAAGCTCACTTTGTGCCTCGAAAAGCTCGTTTAGCCAGTACTTTAGCTCGCGGAGCAAACGCTCACAGGAGGCGCATCCGGTGTGGGTTCGCTTCTTTAACTCCTCTACAGAAACACAGTACTCTTCGTGGCTTTCCATATCACTCCCTTATCTCTAATAGAATAAAAGCTTAACCAGCCAGAGATGGAAATTTTCAGACACTGATGGTGTGAGTGGGAGCAGAATCTCAGCCGGCATCTGCAGCTTTCTCCGGTTCAGGCTTCCATGCGTTCTCATCTGCGGGTCCGCTTCTCTACATCATCCTGATTCAGCTTCATCAAAGGCTCGTGCAAGTTGCTGCACAGGCGAAATGTTTTGCAGATAACACAGGCGGTGCTGTTAATCGAAAAATTTAAATAATACAACAGCCCACCACAGAATGGCTCATAAATTGGAATTTCTTTTAAAGAGGTTATGGCATGTGCGCAGTCGGTGTATGTGGGTTGAGCCTTCTGAAGCGCCTTTTTCAGTGTGAAGGGGGCAATGTCAGTATCCTGAAGAGGTGGAAAAATGGTCATTGAGGCGATTGCCGAAATCCAGAAGGCAGAACAAAAAGCAGAGGAGATGGTGAGAAAGGCGGAGGAGGATGCCAGAAAGCTTGTAGAAGAGGAGCGGGAAAAGGCCAGAAAACTGATAGAAGAGTCAGAAGCCGAGGCAGAGGAGGAGGCAAGGCAGGTGCTGGAGTCGGCGAGGAGGGAAGGTGAAGAGGAGGCCGCAAAGATTCTCTCTGAAAGTGAGAAGGAGGCGGAGTCATTAAAGAAGGAAGCAAAAAAACGCATTGACGCGGCAGTTGAGCTTGTAGTAAACCGCGTGTTGGGTGACTGAGGAGGTTACCGGGAATGGCTGTGGCTGTTCAGAAGGAGAAGCTGGACAAAATTATTGCACGCATAGAGGAGGACGCAAAAGCAGAGGTAGAGAGGATTCTCAAGGATGCCAGGACCAAGGCGGAGGAGATCCGGAAGGAGGCCGAGATAAAGGCGCGAGCCAGAAGAGAGGAGATTGTATCCAGGGGCAGGCGGGAGGCAGAGCAGGAGCGCGCCAGGATAGTGGCAAACGCCAAGCTAAGGGCGAGGAAGGCGCTGCTTGACGCCAAGGAGGAGGTTATCAGGGAGGCGTTTACCCGCGCGGAGAAGGCGCTTGCGGAGGTGGCGAAGGGAGAGCGCTATCCGGAAATTCTAAAAAGGCTGATTCTTGAAGCCATAGAGACAATAGGCGGAGATGTGGAGGTAGTTGCCAGAGAGGAGGATAAGAAGATTCTTTCCAGGAGCTTTCTTCAGGAGGTTGCCAGGGAGGCGAAGGTTAAGGTAACCCTCGCAGATGATACCATATCCAGCATCGGCGGCGTGGTGGTGCGCAGCAGGGACGGTAGAACCGAGGTGGACAACACCTTCGAGACCCGGCTGGAGCGCATAAAGGGTGAGCTTCGAAGCAGCGTCGCGAGGGTGCTCTTCAAGTAGGTGGTGCGATGAGGATCAGCGTGATAGCAGACTTCGACACCGTTGTGGGGTTCCGGCTGGCGGGGGTGAAGCAGGGGTATGTGGTGGAATCGCCGGAGGAGGCGCTTCAGCGCCTTCGCGAGGTTGTCAGAGAGGAGGACGTGGGCCTGGTGATAATCACAGAGCGGCTCATGGATAAGATTCGCTCCGAGGCGGAGAAGCTTCTGGAGAAGAGGAGCTTTCCCCTGCTGGTGGAGATACCGGACAAAGCAGGTCCGATAGAGAAGAGAGTGGACCCGATGAAGGAGCTGGTGCGCCGCGCCGTGGGCGTGGAGATAAAGATAGAGTAAGGTCATGAGGTGATACGATGGGAAAGATAATCAAAATCGCCGGTCCTGTTGTAGTGGCCGAGGGAATGCGCGGGAGCATGATGTACGAAGTGGTGCGCGTCGGCGAAGAGAGGCTGATGGGAGAGATTATAGAGCTCGAGGGTGAGAGGGCGACGATTCAGGTTTATGAGGAGACCGCAGGTTTGAAGCCGGGCGAGCCTGTTGCCGGGACGGGAGCGCAGCTGAGCGTTGAGCTCGGACCCGGGATTCTGAAGCAGATGTACGACGGCGTGCAGCGCCCCCTGGAGGTTATAAGGGACGAGACAGGCACATTCATAAAGCGCGGTGTGGACGTGCCCGCCCTGGACAGGGAGAAGAAGTGGGAGTTCACACCCCTGGTGAAGAAGGGCGACCGCGTGGTGGAGGGCGACTTCCTGGGCGAGGTGCCCGAGACAGAGCTCATTATGCACAGGATAATGGTGCCTCCCGGGGTAAGCGGCAAGGTGGTGGAGATTGCGAAGGAGGGCAGCTACACCGTCGAAGAAACCGTCGCCGTAATTGAAACCCCCGCAGGCAGAAAGGAGGTAAAGCTCATGCAGCGCTGGCCGGTGCGCAGGGGCAGGCCCTTCAAGGAGAAGCTCGACCCCAGCGAGCCCCTGCTCTCGGGTCAGCGCATCATAGACACCTTCTTCCCCGTAGCCAAGGGGGGCACGGCTTCGATTCCGGGACCCTTCGGCGCTGGAAAGACGGTGATGGGTCACCAGCTGGCGAAGTGGAGCGATGCGCACGTGTTCATCTACATAGGCTGCGGTGAGCGCGGGAATGAGATGACTGAGGTGCTTGAGGAGTTCCCGCACCTGGAGGACCCCAAAACCGGCAAGCCGCTCATGGAGCGCACCGTGCTTATAGCAAATACCAGCAACATGCCCGTCGCCGCGCGCGATGCGAGCGTTTATACCGGCATAACCCTGGGCGAGTACTACCGCGATATGGGCTACAGCGTCGCGCTTATGGCTGACTCCACCTCGCGCTGGGCGGAGGCGATGAGGGAAATCTCCGGCAGACTGGAGGAGATGCCGGGCGAGGAGGGCTACCCTGCCTACCTCGCCTCTCGCCTCGCGAACTTCTACGAGCGCGCGGGCAGGGTTGTGACCCTGGGAAGCGAGGAGCGCATTGGAAGCCTCACAGTCATAGGCGCAGTCTCACCCCCGGGGGGCGACTTTTCGGAGCCGGTTACCCAGAACACGCTGCGCATAACCAAGGTGTTCTGGGCGCTGGACGCGAGCTTGGCTGACAGGAGGCACTTCCCGGCGATAAACTGGCTGCGCAGCTACTCCCTCTACCTGGACAGCGTCGCAGAGTGGTGGAAGGAGCAGGTGGGAGAGGAGTGGCTGGAGCTCAGAAACAGGGCCATGGCGCTGCTCCAGAAGGAGGCGGAGCTGCAGGAGATTGTGCAGCTCGTTGGTCCTGATGCTCTGCCAGAGAAGGAGCGCATAGTGCTCGAGGGCGCGCGGGTTATAAGGGAGGACTTCCTGCAGCAGAACGCCTTCCACGATGTGGATACCTACTGCAGCGCCGACAAGCAGTACAAGATGCTCAAGCTCATGCTGGAGTTCTACGACCTCGCCAACGATGCCGTCGCGAGAGGCGTTGCCGCACGCGACATAGCGGAGCTCGAGGTTAAGGACGACATCGCTCGCTTGAAGTACGTGCCCGAGGAGGAGCTGGACAGAGCTATAGAGGAGATAAGGAAGAAGATGAAGGCCCAGATAGAGGCGCTGGCGAAGGAGGAGAGGTAGATGGCCGCGAGGAGCACGATTAAGGAGTACACCTCTGTAACCGAGGTTGCAGGTCCGCTCATGGTGGTGGAGGGCGTCGAGGGCGTTGGCTACGGCGAGGTGGTGGAGATAGAGACGCCTCTCGGAGAGAAGCGCCGCGGTCAGGTGCTGGAGGCGCACATGGGCAAGGCTGTGGTGCAGGTCTTCGAGGGAACCCGCGGAATAGACACCTCGCGCACCAAGGTGCGCTTCACCGGCGAGACTGTCAAGCTTCCTGTGAGCATGGACATGCTGGGCAGGATATTCGACGGCACCGGCAGGCCCATCGACAAGGGGCCCGAGATTATACCCGAGGACGAGCTGGACATCCACGGCTACCCGATTAATCCAGCGGCGAGGGAGTTCCCCAGGGACTTCATACAGACGGGCATCTCCACAATAGACGGGATGAACACCCTGGTTAGAGGGCAGAAGCTGCCCATCTTCTCTGGCTCGGGCCTGCCCCACAACGACCTTGCGGCGCAGATTGCGCGCCAGGCGCGCGTTCTTGGCAGGGAGGAGGAGTTTGCCGTGGTTTTCGCGGCCATGGGCATAACCTCCGAGGAGGCAAGCTTCTTCATGCGCGACTTCGAGCGCACAGGTGCGCTGGAGAAGGTCACCGCCTTCCTCAACCTGGCCGACGACCCGGCGATTGAGCGAATAATCACGCCGAGGATGGCCCTGACAACGGCGGAGTACTTCGCCTACGAGCAGGGGATACATGTGCTTGTAATCCTCACCGACATGACAAACTACTGCGAGGCGCTGCGCGAGATAGCCGCAGCTCGAGGTGAGGTGCCGGGGCGAAGGGGCTATCCCGGCTACATGTACACCGACCTGGCAACGATATACGAGCGCGCTGGCAGGGTGCGCGGAGCAAAGGGCTCAATTACGCAGATGCCCATGCTCACCATGCCTGACGACGACATCACCCATCCAATACCCGACCTCACGGGCTACATTACGGAGGGGCAGATAGTTCTCTCCCGTGAGCTCAACCGCAAGGGCATATATCCGCCTGTGGATGTTCTTCCATCGCTTTCACGCCTGATGAAGGGCGGCATAGGCGAGGGCAGAACGCGGGAGGACCACGCCAACGTGAGCGACCAGCTGTACAGCGCCTACGCCGAGGGCAGGGATCTGAGAGACCTCGTCGCCGTGGTGGGCGAGGAGGCGCTCACGGATAAGGACAAGAAGTATCTTGAATTCGCTGACCGCTTTGAGCGCGAGTTCGTGGCGCAGGGGCGAGATGAGGACCGCGACATAGAGCGCACCCTGGAGATAGGCTGGGACCTGCTGAGCATCCTCCCCGAGCGCGAGCTGAAGCGCATCAAGGACGAGTTCATAAAGAAGTACCACCCCAAGTACCGCAGTTAGGTGACGGCGATGGCAGACCTGATTGAGGGCGTGAACCCAACCCGAATGGAGCTGCTGAAGCTCAAGACAAAGGTGAAGCTTGCAAAGAAGGGGCACCGCCTGCTCAAGGAGAAGAGGGACGCCCTCATCATGGAGTTTTTCAACGTCCTGGAGGAGGCGAAGGGTGCGCGCCGCCAGGCAGAGGCGAGGCTGCGCGAGGCCTTCGCCGCGCTCATCCTGGCGCAGGCGAGCCTGGGCGTGTTAAAGGTCACGGAGTGCGCCTACGCCGCAAAGGAGACCCCGGGAATAGAGAGCTACACGCGGAGCATCATGGGCGTGCGCGTCCCCGTGCTGGAGCTCCAGGAGGCATCGCGCTCCGTGATTGAGCGCGGCTATGGCTTGGCGGACACCTCATCGCAGCTGGACGAGGCGGCGGCGCGCTTTGAGGAGGCGCTTGCGGCTGTGGTGCAGCTGGCCGAGGTGGAGCGCAGCATAAAGCTTCTGGCGAAGGAGATAGAGAGCACAAAGCGCCGCGTTAATGCGCTGGAGAATGTGCTCATCCCCCGCCTGGAGGCGACGGTGAAGTACATAAAGATGCGCCTGGACGAGATGGAGAGGGAGAACTTCTTCAAGCTGAAGCGCATCAAGGCGATGATAGAGGCGAGGACGTAGTACATTTCTGAAAAATTAAAAATCAAGAACTTTGTTATCTTCTCCGCCTAAAGCATGGAAGACAGAACCTTCCGCCTTCTTGCAAAGCAGATACGCTCTCTGAACAGGCACCTCGCCATAGAAAAGCGCTCCCTGCGGGAGCTCCTGTGCGAGGAGAAGCCCGCGATAAGGCTCAGAGACGGCGAGCTCCACCGCTTTAAGCGCGAGGAGCTGGAGAAGCTGGCGAAGCTTCTGCCCGAGCATATGCATGCGAAGCTGCGCCTGCCCATCTACATAGAGCTGAGCAGCGACAGGTTCGGGAAGGGCACCGCTCGAATCTCTGGCAGAGCAGCCTGCGTTGCGGTGGCGAAGATTCTGGAAAAGAGCTGCGAGGGAGAGGAGCTCTTCATATACAAACCCGAGATTCGCATCCTGAGAAGGGAGCTGCCCACGACGACACAGTACATGTTTACCACCGCAGCTGACTGACACGCATGCTACAGAAAAGGTTTTAGGTGCAGCCCTGAGGATGGTCAGGTTTTATATTGTTGGTAACGTTAGATTATGATTAAGCACCAGCTGGGGCCGTAGGGTAGCCTGGTCATCCTCGTGGCTTTGGGAGCCATGGACTCCGGTTCGAATCCGGGCGGCCCCATCAGTTTTTCCAATCGAAGCAAAAATAGAGCATATCTCCTGGCATCGCAAAGGCTAAAAAGAAAGGGGTAAAAGTAGGGAGACCCCCAAGAGAGTTGGATAGAAAAATTTTGGAACGGATTCTGAACGACAGGGAGAAATGACTCAGCTACGGACAGCTTTCAAAGAAGTACCGCATATATAAGACAACCATCTACAGCATCCTTAAAGGCGTTCAGAAAACCCCTTCAGAAGCTTGAAAATGTCTCCGGGACCAAGCAAGTAGCTCACAGCTGCAAGTTTTTGCTGTTCGGAGAATAAATCTTTTTTGAACACTTTAAACTCTAAGCACGTATCCCAGGTAGAATCCGAGAGCCACCATGAGCAAGCCAAGGGCTGTGAAACCGATCTGCATCATAGCTCTGAGGTCCTTTTTAACCTCCTGAATCTCTGCCCTCAGCCTGTCCTCGGAAGCTCTGATCTCTTCCCTCACATAATCCTTAGTGGCAACATCTCTAATCACGGCGTTGATTATGGCAAGCCTGACATCTGGCACGAGAACAAGCTCCTCAGCGAGCTCTTTAAGAGCCTCTTTATCCTCTTTGAGGAGCTTCACTATCGCTTTGGCTTCCATCATACAGTTTCCTGTGCTAAAGTTCACAATGGATAGAATTACTCTATGCCTCCATTCAGAAGATGACGGTCAGCGATGTTGTAGTTACAACGTCCACCTCTCAGCGAAAGTTTTTTCGCCTGCCAAGGAGAAATTACCTCTATGTCCGAGGAAGCAATATGGATAGGCAATCTTTTTTGAACGCTACTCCATGGGATATTTTCTGTTTCTATGGATGATTTTCCATCACTGTGCCTCACATGGTAATGCCAGACCTCAATAATTTTTCTGTTTTCATCTCTAATTTCAACAATAATGCTGAGTCTGTCAAAAAGGAAGGGATAAGCAATTGGTCTCACCTTTATTATGTATATTTTACCTCTGGAGCGCTCCTCAAACATTATGCCCTTGCTAATATTGTTAGTATTATCCATATATGTGAGTTTATACTATTAGTATATAAGTGATGGGAATGCTAATAGCCGTAAAATTCCCCAGGGAGAAGGGTAAGAAGGTTAGCCTCAGCAGGTTCCTGGGGAAATTTCATAAGTTCAGACCGAGCTTACTGGTAGAGGTGCCTGACGAGGAGGCCGGGCACGTGCTCAACATTCTCACCAGGAACAAATGCGAGGTATTGATACTCAAACCAGCCTTTAGAGACGTGGAAAAGAGAATCCTTGAGGAGATGCTCTCTCTGATTAAAAGAATACGCGC
>WANX01000125.1 GCA_015521565.1 Candidatus Hydrothermarchaeota archaeon | reverse complement strand
TCCAAATTGCGCACCATCTCCCTGCCGTATTCCTCTTCAAGCTATCTCAGCCTTCTCCGCAGCTCTACAGTTGAAAGTTTGCTGTAGTCAACCTCTTCCTCTACCATATTCTTGTTAATTTTGAATTTCTTACTACCTTTTCGATAACCGGTAAAAGTTTAATAATTTCGACGATTTTCTCTATGGCTTCTTCGTCGCTCTGCAGATTTTTACTTTCAAGACGTATGTGCACATGCGGGGAATCCTCTTCCAATTTCCCTTTCCTGTGGAGGTCGAACCTGACAAATTCCACAAATCCGCCTTCCCTCCTCCGCATGCACTGAAAGTTGTAGCCGACAAATAAAATATTGTGGTGTAATCCTGAGGCTAAGTAAAGTATTTATTCTCACGAATAGCCTTTTTGAGTAATGCCAGAAGCTGTTTACGAGGCGCTGTGCAGCGCCTGCGGGGGAGATTTGAGTGTTGCGGAGGCAGAAGCCAAGAGATGCGGCACCAGGCACAGGCCGCTCTGCATAGCCGGGGAAGACGCGCTTGTGGAGGAGTTTCTGCGCTTTTTTGAGAAGAGCGTTGGCAAAGCGAGGGCGCTCCAGCGGCTCTGGGCGAGGCGCGTGCTCCGGGGTGAGAGCTTCGCCGCGGTTGCGCCAACGGGGGTTGGGAAGACCTCCTTCGGCGCTGCGATGGCTCTCTTTCTGGCGGCGCGGGGTAAAAAGAGCTACATCCTGCTTCCTACCACGCTGCTCCTCAACCAGGTGGTGGAGAATCTTCAGGGCTATGCAGGGAAGGCGGGCATAGCTCTTTCCACCAACGGCGGAGCTGGCGTAAAGGTGCTCTACTACCACTCCTCTCTTAAAAAAGGGGAAAGAGAGAGGTTTTTTGAGCTTCTGGCGCAGAGAGATTACAGCATCCTCGTCACCACTACCAGCTTTCTTGCAAAGAGGTTTGAGCTTCTCCGCGGCTCAGCCTTCGATTTTATCTTTGTGGACGACGTGGATGCGGTGCTCAAGGCTTCGAGGAATGTGGACAGGCTGCTCGAGCTGCTGGGCTTCCGCCGAAAGGGCAGGGGATGGAAAGGTAAGGCGAGGGGCGCGCTCATGGTTTCCACCGCTACCGCGAAGCCCGGGGCAAAAACTGCGCTCTTCAGGGAGCTTCTGGGCTTCGACGTGGGCACTACGGGATACGCCCTCCGCAACATCGAAGACTTCGCGGGCAGCGATGAGAACGCTGAGGTGGTGGCACGAATCCTCTCCCGCCTTGGAAGAGGTGGCTTGATTTTTGCGAGAAGTGCGGATGAAGCGCAGAGGCTGCACGAAGCGCTGGCAGAGAGGTTCAAAGTTGGGCTGGTCTCTGCCGCGAGCAAGAAGGACTTCGAAGCCTTCGCAAGAGGCGAGGTGGACCACCTTATAGGCACCGCCCGCTACTACGGCACTCTCGTTCGCGGCTTGGACCTGCCTGAGAGGATACGCTTTGCCATATTCGTCGGCGCCCCGGCGGTGAGGCTCAGGGTCTCGGATGTCTCGGGGCTTAGCACGCGGATGCTCAGGGTTCTTGCGCTGGTCTTCAGGGAGAGGGAGGAGGTCAGGGAGCTCCTGCCGAAGCTCCAGCAGCTTGAGAGGGATGCCGAGCTTCAGGGCAGGCTAAGAAAAGTGCTGGAGAGGCTGATTAAGGAGGGCAGGGCACAGGAGAGGGACGTGGTGGTGCGCCAGGGCGAGGTTGTGTTCCCGGACGTGAGAACCTACATCCAGGGCTCCGGGAGAACCTCGCGCCTCTTCGCAGGGGGGCTGACAAAGGGCGCCTCCTTCCTCCTGGAAAGCGACGAAGAGCTTCTGAACGCCTTCATTCAGCGCGCTGGCTACTACGACATAGAGTTTAAGAGCCTTGAGGAGGCGGACTTCGAGAGGCTTGCGAGGGAGATAGACGGGAGCAGGGCTCGCTTCATGCAGCGCGCGAAGCTGAGCGAGATGATAGCGCCGGCGCTCTTCATAGTGGAGAGCCCCACCAAGGCGAAGCAGATTTCGCGCTTCTTCGGCAGACCCAGCGTTAGGGTGGTGCGCGAGGGAGAGGAGACTGTGCTTGTTGCCTACGAAGTACCTACGGCGAGCAGGGTGCTGCTGGTTGCCGCCTGCCTGGGGCACGTGGTTGACCTGGTAACCCACAGGGGCTTCCACGGCGTGGAGCTCAACTCCCGCTTCATCCCTGTTTACGCGAGCATAAAGCGCTGCAGGAGCTGCGGCTACCAGTTCACGAGCAACGCTGAAGCATGCCCAAAATGCGGAGGCAGGGAGATGGACGACTCCGCCAGGAGAATAAAGGCGCTGCGCAGGCTCGCGAGAGATGCGGGCGAGATAATAATAGGCACTGACCCGGATGCGGAGGGGGAGAAGATAGCTTGGGACCTGGCAAACCTGCTCGCGGGCTGCGGGGGCATAAAAAGGGCGGAGTTCCACGAGGTTACAAAGCGCGCCCTTCAGGAGGCGCTCTCAAACCTTCGCGAAATAGATGAGAAGCTGGTCAAAGCCCAGGTGGTGCGCAGGGTAGAGGACCGCTGGATAGGCTTCACGCTGAGCCAGAAGCTGTGGCGGGTTTTTAACAGACACAACCTCTCAGCGGGGAGGGCTCAAACCCCCGTGCTGGGCTGGGTGATAGAGCGCGCCAGAGAGCACAGGCAGAGGAGGCGCGTCGCAGTTGTTGAGGAGCTGGGGCTGAGCCTTGAGGGCGTTGCCAGGCAGGAGCTTGAGCTGGAGATTGAGCTGCTCGAGGAGAAGGAGGAGGAGCGCACCCCTTTACCACCTTACACCACAGACACGCTGCTCAGAGATGCAAACGCCATACTGAAAATTCCGGCAAAGGAGGCGATGAGGCTGGCGCAGGAGCTCTTCGAGAGCGGTCTTATAACCTACCACCGCACCGACTCCACGCGGGTTAGCGAGGTGGGGCTGAGAATCGCCAGAGAATTTTTGCGGGAGCACTTCTTACCCCGCGAATGGCGTGCGGAGGGCGCGCACGAGTGCATCCGCCCCACGAGGGCGCTGCCCGGGGAGACGCTGCAGCGCCTTATAAGCGAGGGCGTCGTGTTTGCGGAAGCTCTAACCCGGCGCCACCTGGCGCTCTACGACCTGATATTCAGGCGCTTCATGGCCAGCGAAGCAAAGCCTTTCCTCGCCAGAGTGGCGCGCTACCGCATCTCCTGGGAAGAGGGCAGCACGCAGGAGGAGCGCATCCTCGAGGCGAGGGGAAAAGCGGTTGAGCTGTACCGCTGGGCGGTGCAGGTGAAGAAGCCCCTGCCGGTGGGAAGGATAAGGGTCAAAGCCAGGGTGCTGCTCCTGCCAAAGGCAAAGCTGCCCACCCAGGCGGAGCTCATACAGCTCATGAAGGCGCGCGGGATAGGCAGGCCCTCCACCTACGCCACAATCCTCGAGCGCCTCTTTCTTCGCAGATACGTGGTGGAGCGCAGCGGCAGAGTTCTGCCCACTAAGCTCGGGAAGGAGGTGCACACCTACCTCTCGCAGAGGTATGGTAACTTCGTATCCGAGGAGCGCACCAGGCTGCTGGAGGAGAAGATGGACGCCATTGAAAGGGGAGAGATGGACTACCAGGAGGCGCTCCGCGAGCTGTACGAGGAGATAGGGAGGATTGCCAGATAAGAATGCATCAGAGGCCTTGAGAATTTCTCAAGTTGGGGAAAATCTTTAAACTTGCTAATCTCATGGATAACTTAAAAATGCAGGGGTGGCCGAGCGGCTAAGGCGGCAGACTCAAGATCTGCTGGGCGCAGGCCCGTCGGGGGTTCAAATCCCTTCCCCTGCATTTCACACAGACATCCTTTTTGAAGTTTGAGCGGAAGCGTTATATAACCACGCCACACAGGGTTATGCATGAGCGAAGGTATCGGTGTATTTCTTCCAAAAAAGGATGACGTAAGTGAAGAAGAGTTTCTGTTTTCTGTTTTTAAGGCCACGGAAATAAGGAGGATTGACGGTGAAGATTATGTTATCCTTGACAGCGATGTGGGGGAACTCAGAATCCCCGTCAGAAAGATTTACGAGTATTTTATTGAGATGTTCGATGACCTGAAGGAGGAGGACAGGGAGAAGCTGCTCACACTCCTCAAGGGGTACGTGGAGGAAGGCATCGCTACCCTATAAACTCCGGCTCCACATATCTGGGAAGCACACCTGCTTCGTAGCCCTTCCTGAGGAAAAGTCGCACCGCCTCCCTCCCCCTTTCTCCATAGTCCAGTGTGTATTCGTTGACATACATCCTCACAAAGCGCCGATTCTTCTCCCTGTCGAGGCCCCTTGCGAAACCTATTGCATATTCGAGAGCCTCCTCCTCATGCTCCAGAGCATAGCGGATGCTCTCCCTGAGGCACCGGGCCACCCTGTGCATCACCTCCTCACCGAGGTCACGCTTTATTGCGTTACCTCCCAGGGGCAGGGGAAGTGAAGTTTCACGGCACCACCATTCACCCAGGTCAACCAGCTTCACCAGCCCCAGCTCGCTGTAGGTGAGCTGTCCCTCGTGGATGAGCACTCCTGCATCTACCCTGCCGCTGGCCACGGCTTCGGGTATGTGGTCGAAGGGCACCTCAACCACGCTGAAGCCGCTCTCATACAGCCTGAGCGCAAGGTAGGCGGAGGTGAGCTTTCCGGGTACAGCCACCTTTTTCCCTTTCAGGGAGTCCAGCTCCTCCCGCGCCACAACCACCGGCCCGTATCCGTCGCCCATGCTGGCTCCGCAGCCCAGCAACGCGTAGCGCTCCGCCACGTACGGGTAGGCATGGATAGATACCGCGGTTACTTCATACTCACCCTCGAGCGCCTTCCTGTTAAGCGTCTCTATATCCTGAGTAACATTCACGAATTCGAATTCACTCTCTATCCTGCCCTTCACCAGGGCGTAGAACATGAAGGCATCATCCGGGTCAGGACTGTGAGCCACTCTAACTATCATGCGCTTAGCCTCTCGCTTATGCTATTTATTATTTTCTCAAACTGTCTGCTTATAACGAAGGGTGAGCCGAGAATCACCTGGTCAACTCCCAGCCCTGCAAGCTCCTGGATTCTCTCCACCACCTCCTCCAGGCTCCCGGATATGGTAAAGTGCTCCAGAAGAAAGTCTCTGTGCTCACCCACTCTGCCCCTTTCTGCGGCTCTGCGTACCTCTGCCACCTTCTCCACAAGGCCCATCTCCTCCAGAAAAACCTGATTTGCTCCGGCTGCTATCACCGCAGCAGCAGCCAGTAGCTCGTCCAGATTCTCATCATCGGGGAGCACCAGCGCCGGGGCTATGCACGCAACGTAGGTGCGCTTTTTCATGTGGTCCAGCGCCCACCTGACGAACTCGGGATGGGCGTAGTTGAGTATAACCCCGTGACTCTTCTCACTTCCAAGCTCTATTACCTTCGGTCCCGAACCGCCCACAAGCACCGGCACCTCCTTGGAGATCAGGGAGATGCACTTCTCCAGGCGGGACAGCACCCTTCTGCTGGCAACACACTCCACCTTCAGACCATGCCTGTCTCCCGGTGCTATTCCTGCAACGAATCGCTCGCCGTACACTTCCTTGAGAGTGGCGAAGGCTCTTGCGATGTGAAAGCAGCGGTTGGTCATGGCGGAGAGTATTGCTGTGCCTATTTTCGCCTCCGCGGTGCACTCCGCGAGAAGCACCAGCAGCGGAAAAGGGTGCACCAGTGGCCTGTGCTCACCCACCCAGATGCAGTCGACGAAGCGCTCCGCAGTCTTCGCCCTGCTGCACAGCTCTTCCATCGATGTGTTGCCGTTGAAATTAACCCCGAGCTCAACCAAAGGTTCGCACCACCTCTGCCGGAGAGTTACCGAAGGGCGGCCCCACCACAAACTCCTCAAATCCGTACCTGCGCAGCTCCTCCATGGAGTCGAGTATTTCCTCCGGGGTCCCGCAGAAGCAGAATTCCCGGAGCGCCTCCTCAGGCACGAGCTTTGCTGCAAGCGGGTAGTCTCCTCTGAGAAAGGCCTCTCTTATATCCTTTGCAACATGCTCAAGCTCCATTACCCGGAGCACATCTTTCGGAGAACTGGCTATTATCGTCGCCACTATCCGTCTCGCCATTTTCATGTCTCCGAGTACAAAGCCCTTCCACACCACCCTGTGAAGCCTGGCAAAGCTGCGTCCCGCCTTTTCTGCCGCCGTCTTCACAATTCCGGCTGCCTGCTTAAGATACTCATCCGGTCCACTGAAGATAACCCCATCGCTGACCTCACCTGCCAGAGCGAGCAGCCGTCTGCCACGCACACCGAATAGGATCTCCGGCACCTCCACGGTGGCGCGAAGCCTGTAGTTGCGCAGGCAGGCTCTTCTGCCCCGGAAGGTTATCCGCTCACCCCGGAAGATTCTTCGCACCACTTCAGCGGTCTCCCTTAACACCTCCACGGCATTTTTCGGCTCCCTTCCTGTAAGCTTCCTCACCTCCGGAATTCCACCCACACCTATCCCCAGGGCGAATTTGTTCCCTGTGAGCATCTGCATACCTGCGGTGGCGGAGGCGATAAGCACGAGACTTCTGAGGTAGGGTGAAAGTATTCCCGAAGCCAGGGGCAGTTCCGTTTTAACTGCTATTGCTGCAAGGTAGGTGAATATCTCCCGGGAGAGTGCATCCTCCCCAACAAATATCCGGGTATATCCCTGTGCCTCCGCAAGCTCTGCAAGCTCAATCCCCTGACGCAGCGGCATGCTTGTGGTCAGACCAAGCGCAAGCTTCATGCATTCTCCCTAAATTATCGTCAGCCTCTTAACGCCTTCAAGTGCCTTGAGCTCTTTTATCAGTTCGCCGGGGAGCTCGCTGCCGGCAATTATCGTCAGCTTCGGATCCTCGAAGAGGTAGGGGTCGTCTGCAATTGCCTGCCGGATGGGTATACCCCACTCGGATATTTTGGACGCCACCCTGCCAATTATTCCGGGCTTGGAGGCGTCCTCCGGGGTTATCACCACCACGCTCAGACCCAGCATTGGCGCAACGTCGCGCAGAAAGGCAACGCACCGGAGGTTGCTGAATATCCTGTACAGAGTTTCCTTCCTCCGTATCCTCTCTGCGGTGGCATCGACAACGCGGCGGTCTATGCCCAGCTCTCTGGCAATCTGGGTGTGGGGTATCTCTATTGCATCTACGCAAACCCTGCCTTTCTCATTCACCTGAAAGCCCTTGCGCAGCAGAAAGAGCGCCACCCTGCGCTGCATGGGGTATTTTTTAAAGTACTCTTCTATTTCGCTCCACATCGCCATCTATTAATTGTCAGATTGGAGATTAATAAACTTTCTCCCACTTCTCACAACCGCCTGCATGTGGCGTAAAATTAATTAAAAACAACCTCTTAAGAGAGGAGCATGCAGATGCCGCTTCGCATCCTCCTGACGGCTGCTGCACTGATACTCCTCACCGGCTGCACAGGCGGTGGCACCACACCTTCCGCAGAATATCCCGGTGCAGCGCCTCAGCCCCCACCGCAGCCTCAGCCCCAGGTGCAGGAGGAGACGGGCGGGGAAGCTCTGCCCACGCTGCCGGTGCTGGAGCATCCTGCCCAGCTGATATTCAGGTCGGACAGTGGGGGTGCAGCGGAGGTCAAATCGAATGGCAAACTGCTGCTGCTGCGCGGACCGCACAGCGCATCTTTTAACGCAAGCCTGGAGAGAAGCATTCTGCGGGTAAGCGGGGTGGGCAGCGGAAAGCTTGTCCTCGCTTCAGACGGCGGCGATGTGATTTACTTCTCACGCCTCTGGGTCACAGGGATAAGGTCTCCAAGCTTTGCAATTCTGCCCGGCTCGGAGGCTGTTTTCCTGAGGTACGGCGGTGAGGTGGAATACCCGCTAAGAGTCGTGCCTGTGGGTAACTTTAAAGGTGAGGTCAGGCTTTCCGCAAAGAGCTCCACGCCCGCGGTGGTTGCTTACATATCCGATGCCGGGGTGCCGCCCTTCAATGCCACCCTGAAGCTGAGGGCCAGAGGCCTGGCTGGAGACGGGGAGTACATCAGGATAGTTGGTGTTTCCGGTAAAGAGAAGGTTGAGAGCTACATCAGAATAAACAATCCGGTTAAGAAGGAGAGCGGCCTGCTTTCGGCAATTTTCAAACTGATATGGATAGCCCTCCTTCCCGTGACACTTACACTGAGCCTCGCCCTGGGTATAATAAGCGGGATAACAGTGGGAGGTATAGGCCTTGCTGCGGTACTTTCAAACCCCATAACCTTCCTCACGCCCTCGATGGTGGAGATGATAGCGCTGGGTCCTTCGACGGGTGTGGCAGTTACCCAGCAGATTCTGGAGCACTACGCGGAGCTGAGCCCCATGAGGGGTGTTACAGTTGAAGGGGGCTCGCTGAAGGGTGTTGGAACCCTTGCCGTGGCAAACTCTACCTTTAAGGTCCTCCTTCCCAGGGTTGAGCTAAGTCCTGCGGTTGGTCAGGAGGTGGTACTGCCTCTGTACATCGCAGGCTCGGGGGAGGTGAGGCTAAACGTAAGCACACCCGCCGCCATTGAGGCGAAAATAGAGCCCTCCGCTGGAGTGGCGCCCTTCAGGGCAAAGCTCAAGCTGCTCGCCAAGAGGGAGGCTCCAAAAAGGGGCTTTATTATAAAGAGGACCCGTGAATATGTGGTCACAGTTGCTGCAAGCTCAGGTGGGGTGCAGGAGATCTACAGGCTTTATGTTAAGCCGCAGCGCAGAGACTATGATGTGAAGCTCAGCTCAGACCTGGTTTATGTTGAGCCCGGAAGCTACGCTGCCGTCAGCGCGGTTGTGATGAGGAACAACAGGTTTGCTCCTGAAGAGTACACACCGCAAGTGGCGGCTCCCCCGGGAATCGAGGTATTTGTGGAGCCGGAGAGGGGACGCACACCCTTTGTGGCAAATATTACACTTCATGCCAAAAGCGTGGAGCCGGGAAGGTATGATGTACGCATAGGAAGTGCAGCTCTCAGGGTGGTGGTGGGCAGAAAGGGCTATGCAGTTGTCACACCCGCGGGTGTGGGTGTGTCCCAGGGCACTGGTGCAAGTCTTCAGGTGGAGATCTATTCTCTCAGGGAGATAAGCTTTCCGCTGCGGGTGGAGTTGCCCCTGAATTACAGCATTTCCCGGCAGAACGCCTACCAGTATACTGTTGATGTGATGGCAGACAGGTACACGCCTCCGGGAATATATCGGGGCAGAGTGGTCCTCGGTGATAATTCTGCACCCTTCCAGGTAACTGTTACCGGGTCTCCTGTGGTGGTTGAGCATGAAACCCAGCTCAATCTGGGCAGGGGAGAGAGCGCTCAGGTGGAGCTGAGATTTGTGCCAGCGGGATACAGGGGCAGGATTGCCCTGAATGTGAGTGCTACTCCGGGAATTGCAGTTGAACCACAGCTGCTTTCCGCAGAGGTTCCGGGCAGTGTCCTGCTCAGGGTGCAGAATGTGCAGGGAAGCTACGGAAGTGTACACTACTACGGTGAGGTTATGTACAACGGTACGCGCTACGGAGTATCCGGCACGATAGGGGTGGCACCAGGATAGAGGCTGCTTTCGGGGAATAATCTCACTCACTATATGTAACCCATGTCCCGCAGGCTCACATACCTGCCGTCCCCAACTATCAGGTGGTCCAGAAGCTCCACACCGAGAAGCTCTCCGGCACGCTTAAGTGCTACTGTTATGGCGATGTCTTCGCTACTCGGCTCCGGGTCACCACTTGGATGGTTGTGAGCCACTATAACTCTGGAGGCGGATTCTTCCAGGGCAATTCTGAACACCTCCCGGGGCTTGACGACGCTTGCCTCCAGGCCTCCTGTTGAGATTTCGACCAGGCGAAGAACCCTGTTTTTTGAGTTGAGGTATATGCCAGCAAAAACCTCCACCCTGGACTGTGCCAGTCTGGGATGCAGCAGCATGAAGGCATCGCCGGAGCTCTTTACAACCGGCTTATCATTTCCACGCTCCTCTGCAAGCCTGCGTGCCAGCTCAAAGCAGGCGGCAATCTGACATGCTTTTGCATCACTTATGCCGTGGATCTTTCTTAGCTCTGAAACACTTGCAGCGGCCAGCTCCTTTAAGGAGTACTCGGTAAGTATTCTCGCTGCCAGACTGAGGACGTTTTCCTGCTTTGTTCCTGTCCTGAGGATAATTGCAAGCAGCTCTGCATTTGAAAGTGCCCGGCTGCCGTGGCGGATAAGCCGCTCCCGGGGCCTCTCTGCCGGTGGCAGGTCCTTTATTCTGACTCCGTACTCCGCCATTCTCAACTCTTCTTCTGCTTGAGGAACTCTTTGGCCCTCTCCCCAAGGACGCGCAGCACATCAGTGGAGGTCACAATTCCCAGCGGTTTTTTGCGCGTTGGTGAGGCGGTAACCACGAGCCGGTGGATACCGTTCTCCAGCATTGCACGTGCAGCTTCTTCCACGGTTGTGTCGGGGGTGACTGATATGGTGTAGGGAGTCATAATATCTTCGGCGGTGTAGTTAAAGTTCATTGCCGGGTTGCCGTTTGCCAGTTTGAAGATGTCCAGTGCGGAGACCACACCAACCACATCACCGCCGCTGTCCACCACCACAACGCCGGAGATGTCGTGAGTTACCATCTTGTCCAGAATTTCTGCCACACTGGCGTCCAGCTTTACCGATATGATATCACGAGTCATAATCTCCCCAACTTTTTTGACCTGCTGCATACCACACACCTGTTTAATGCCTAACCGCACACATGATATAAAAAGGTTATTCTGAAGTGGGGTGTGCTATCCCGAAATTATTTCCTCTGCATTTCCTCATGTCTTCACCTCTGGGAACATCCAGGAGGATGCGTATCCTATTATTCGTTCGTGTTGGAGTTTTCAATAGAAGGCTTGAGCTGGAGCAGAACCCCAGATGGATTGGAGAGGGCAATTAAGCCTACAAGGAGTGGCTTGCCTCCGAGGTAAGGGCTATGAGCCCAAGTCCATATTCTACTACTCATGCGGTGAGATTGTGAGGCGGAAGGAGCAGTTTCCCGGGAGGAGGGGCAGTGAGTCCCGCCTCTTTTATTGTCTTCCTCAGCGTACCTTTGGCTATCTCTTTGTGATTCGGCACGGTAAGCCTCCTGTGCGGAGGCCTAACGTGTCTCAGTATAATGTGGCTCCCGGTCAGATGGTCACCTCGTAGCAATCTTCCTCATAGCCTTAACCACTTTTTTGCCCGAGCATACGGGAAGCGGCGGCGGAATGGGCTCGCCGTGCTTCTTCAGGCTCTCCAGGTAGCCCTTAATCGCATCCTGAATGTTCTTTAAGGCCTCCTCCCTGGTTCTACCCTGAGAAATGCACCCCGGCAGAGACTTTTTTTAAACTTCCGCAGCATGCAGGTGCTGATGCAGGGTTGGCAAGCAAATACAGTCTCCTCTGAAAAGCTTGTGGACATAAGACCGCTTAAGGCTTTTGTTCAGCGCCGTTTCCCCAAGCGCTCCCTGCTCAGGGTGCTGATACTCGCTCTGCCTGGGTTTTCGTGGCGAGCGTCAGGCTGTGGCCAAGGCTGCTTTACTGGAGCTTATGGAGAAGGTTGCTCTGATTCATCTTTCAATCCCGAAGGAGCTTAAACGGAGGTACGGCAGGGTTAAGGTGGTGAGCGACTTAGCAAAGTGGTACCCCTGGGCTGCTAAAACCCTGGAGTTAGAGCACGAAATACTGAGCGGCAGTATCAGAAGCTACGTGGAGAGAATAATAGAGACGGTAAAAGACAGAATCAGGGTGTTCGATAAGTACTTCCCGTGCAGGTGCTCCAAACCAGAGCACGTCTCCAACTTCCTCCGCCTCTATGGATTGTTCTACAACCATGTAAGAGGCACCAGATGGGAGAACCTCCCGACACCGTGCCAGGAAAAACAGAATTTGAACGATTCTGCAACC
>WANX01000124.1 GCA_015521565.1 Candidatus Hydrothermarchaeota archaeon | reverse complement strand
GGTAAAGACGCCGCAAGCGCTCTTGAAGAGGCTATAAAGATGGTCTCCTCGCTGAGGGAGATGAAGAGGAAGAAGGAGATATAGCCATGAGGCACAGGGTGATCTTCCAGCCCTCGGGGCGCAGGGGAGAGATAGAAGAGGGCAAGACGCTTCGCGAGGCTGCGATTGAGCTGGGCGTGGGCATAGAGCAGGTGTGCGGCGGCAAGGGCGTGTGCGGGAAGTGCAAGGTGCAGATTCAGGAGGGCTACTTCGCCAAGTTTGATGTGCGCTCAAGCATGAGCAACCTCTCGCCGATGAGCGAGGAGGAGCTGAGGCACTTAAAGGACGGTGAGGTGGAGAACAACTTCCGCCTGGCGTGCGCTGCCCGAATTCACGGAGATGTGCTGGTCTTCGTGCCCGAGGAGAGCCGCGTGGGCGGGCAGGTGGTGCGCAAGGCGGCCGGCGAAATAAGCGTGGAGCTCGATCCGGCGGTGAGGAAGTACTACGTGGAGCTTCCCCTGCCAAGCCTTGAAGACCCTGAGGGCGACTTCGAGCGCCTGCTGCGCGCGCTTAAGGAGCAGCATGGCCTTGAGAACCTGAGCATAGACTACCACGCGCTTAAGGCGCTGCCGCAAGTGCTGAGAGAGGGTAAGTGGAAGGTCACCGTTGCGGTGTGGCAGGGCCGCGAGATTATAAGCGTTGAGCCCGGCTACAGCGAGCGCACTCTGGGCGTGGCCTTCGACGTGGGCACCACCACTGTGGTGGGCTACCTCACCGATATCGCCACGGGCGAGGTTCTCGCGGTAGATTCGATGATGAACCCGCAGGTGAGCTTCGGCGAGGATGTGATGGCGCGAATAACCTACGCGATGGAGCACGAAGACGGCCTGCGGAAGATGCACGAGGCTATAATAGGGGGGATAAATAAGATAGTCTCAAACCTGTGCAAGAAGGCCGGGATAGACAGTGATGAGATTCTGGAGCTGGTGCTTGTAGGTAATACCGCGATGCACCACATCTACCTCAACATCTACCCCGAGTACCTTGGAGTTTCGCCCTTCACGCCCGCGGTGCACAGGAGCATTGACGTAAAGGCGAGGGATTTGAGGATAAACGCAGCTCCAGGAGCGAACGTCCACGTCCTGCCCATAGAGGCTGGCTTTGTTGGAGCAGACAACATGGGCGTTGTCGTGGCTCTTGAGCCGGAGAAGAAGGATGAGGTTCACCTCATAATAGACATAGGCACCAACGGCGAGATAGTGCTGGGAAATAAAGAAAAGCTGCTCTCCACCAGCTGCGCCACCGGACCAGCTTTCGAGGGTGCGCAGATTACCCACGGCATGCGCGCCGCTCCAGGAGCGATAGAGCGGGTGCGCATCGATGCAGAGACAAAGGAGCCCAGGTACAAGGTGATAGGTAAGGAGGAGTGGAGCGACGAGGCCAGGAGCGAGGCGCGCGGTATATGCGGCTCCGGGATAATTGAAGCTGTGGCGGAGATGTTCAAGGCAGGCATAATAAAGAACAGCGGCGCCTTCAACACCTCGCTGGAAACTCCGCGTCTTCGCTGCGGGGAGAAGGGTCAGCCGGAGTATGTGCTCGCCCGGGCGGAGGAGACGGCGATAGGCAGGGACATTACAGTAACGCAGAGCGACGTGCGGGCGGTGCAGCTCGCGAAGGGTGCGCTCTACACAGGCTGCAAGATTCTGATGAAGCGCTACGGCGTCAGCGAGGTCGATAAGGTGGTGCTCGCGGGCGCCTTCGGGAGCTACATAGACAAGGAGGCGAGCATGGTGATAGGCATGTTCCCGGACTGCGATTTGAGCAGGGTTGTGGCAGTAGGCAACGCCGCCGGCGACGGCGCTCGCATTGCACTGCTCAACCGCAGGAAGCGGGAGGAGGCAAACCGCGTGGCGAGGCGCATAAGGTACATCGAGCTCACCGTTGACCCGGACTTCCAGACGGAGTTCATGCAGGCCATGTACTTCCCGCACATGAAGGACAGGTTCCCGCACATACAGCACATTCTGGATAAAATACCAAAGCAGGTGAGATGAGTGTTCAGCCTGAAGAGCAAAGCTGTTAGGATAGGCAACGTGAAGTTCGGGGGAGGGAATCCCACGGTGCTTATAGGCACCATGTTCTACAACGGACACAAAATCCTGCGCTCCCGCAGGAAGGGGGAGTTCGACCGCGCTCGTGCGGAGGAGCTCATAAACCGGCAGGAGGAGCTCAGCGACGCCACGGGTATGCCCGCGATGCTGGACATAGTTGCCACCTCCGGCGAGGAGGCAAGGCGCTACATCGACTTCGTGGCGGAGGTTACTGACATGCCCTTCGCTACGGATATATGGACGGAGAAACCAAAGGTGGAGGCGGCGCGCTACATCGCCGAGGTTGGCCTGGAGGAGCGCCACCTGTACAACAGCCTCGCACCCTGGGCGAAGGACCCCGAGTATGAGGTAAGCGAGCTCAGCAAGCTGGGCTTGAAGAACGTGCTCCTTGTCGCCTTCAACATGCAGAACCCGACGCCTGAGGGGAGAGTTGAGCTTCTCAGGGAGGTGCTCCTCCCGAGGGCTGAAAAGGCAGGATTTAAAAATGTGCTGGTGGACACCTCGCTTATGAGCGTGCCCTCCGCGCCCTTCTCATTCCTGGGCAGCAGGCTGGTGAAGGAGGAGCTCCGCCTGCCCGCGGGCTGTGCGCCGTCGAACGGAACCGACCTGATAAAGAAGGACGCCGAGGCGAGGTGGGGCAGGCCGGGCTTCGTGGGCATAGACAGCGCCGCCCACGCAGCAGGAGCGCTGCTCTGGAACGACTTCCTGCTCTATGGTCCAATTGAAAGCGCGCCCTGGATATTCCCCGCGATTGCGAATGTGAATGCCATGCTGGCGACGCTTATCTACCAGGAAACCGGCGAGCTCCCCGGGAAGGAGCACCCGCTCTGCAGGTTCTACCCGGACTTCGTGGAAGAGCTGAAAAGGGGGGAGAGCTCCCTCAGGGGGATGGAGGCGCCGGGGTGAGCCATGGAGTACATGGTAATACCGCCAGCGCTTGAGGTGTACTTTTACCTGGCCGCCACCGGCTTTTTCATGATTTTTGCCGCCGGCATCTGGCTAAAGCTCAGCCTGCTCGCCAGAGCGAAGGGAGGACTTTCCATATCCAGGATTTTGTGGATGAGCTTCACCTCCCTTTTCTCCGCGGACTGCCTGCTCGCGAGGAGGGTGTTCCCCAGGAGCAGGCTGCGCGGTCTTGTGCTGGTGCTCGTTGTGTGGAGCTTCCTCCTGATTGTAGCCGGTGGTGTGGTGAGCTACAGCTCAACACTCCTCGGTGTGCAGCTCCGCACCGGCTACCACCTCCTCAGCCTCACGCTGGATGTTGCGGGCCTCCTCCTTCTTGCAGGGGTGCTGTATGCAATGGCAAGGCGCTACCTGCTCGCCAGACGGGAGGTATATTCCATCCCCGAAGACGCGGTATTCCTGCTCCTTCTCCTGGTAATAATCCTCTCCGGCTTTGCCGTTGAGGGCGCAAGGCTGGCGATATTCTCCGCATACGACCCCTTCTCGCCTGCTGGAAGCCTCATCGCGGCTCAGCTCTATTCCATGCCTCTTGAGGCGAAGGGCATGCTCTTTGTGTATGCGAAGCTTGTGCACTTCCTCTCAGCCTTTGCGCTTCTCGCCTACCTGCCCTTCTCGAAGGCGATGCACATGCTTGCGGCGCAGCTCACAACGCGCTTTGCAAGAGAGAGGGAGGAGATGTACTACTCATAAACAGCTTTATATACCCCCAGAGCTATCCTGGAAATATGAGTACCGGAGTTAAGGCTGTGCTGTTACTCTTTGTGGCATCAGTTCTCGTGGCCGGGTTTATTTTACCCGGGGAGGCTGAAAATTATGGGAAAGACCCCCGGGAGGTCATAGCGGATGAGCTTCTCAAGAAGAATATAATCCTGGAGGACTACTACATCACAAAGGTCTCTGAGGTTGAGAAGGCCCTGGATGTGGATATTGATGCCGACCCGGAGGTTACTGTCGGCTTCCTCATGATGAGCGGCGGCGATTCGGATGGCGCAGTTTTCGAATATGCCGCGGAGGTGGTTCTCAACGCCTCACCCGAACTGGAGGGCGTGGCGATGCTTCGCCTGGACTCTGTACCCCGGGTGCTGGTGTATGCTCCAAGAGGTGCAGAAAGCTATGAGGAGATGCAACCGCTGCCGGTGAGGGTGGAGAAGCTGTTTGAAAAGGACATAAGGGAAAAGAGGGTAGAGGATGCCCTCCTTGAACAGGGAATGGTACCGCTCAGGGTTCAGATAGTGGCTGGTGAGAAGCTTGGTGTTCCCGGCGGAGGGCTCGCCGGAGGTGAGGTGATGGTGATACTTCTTAAGGCCACTGAAAAAGAGTTCAGGGACAGGTTCCGCAGGATAGCGGAGGTCTCCTTTGAGACGGATGAGAAGGCAAATGCTCTGCTGGTCGGTAGCATTGCAGATGAGAGGGTCGAGGCGGTGGACTTTTATCTGGTGACCAGGGAGGAATACCGGAAAGGTGAGCTCAGGATGGAGGAGCTTCAGATTGTAAGCATACCTGTGCGCTAACATCTCCCGATATTACTTCTCAGCCTCTCGCATATTATCCCCATAACTGTGCAGGTTTCCAGCGGAATCCCGTGGCCGGTGAGCTCCACATGCCTCTCCACAGTCTCAAGAAATCGCCCGGGAAGACCCCGTCTGCCGAGCCCCATGACGATGCACACATCCCCCTTCAGGTGCATCAGCTCCTCAAGGGAAATTCTCTTTCCCTCCTGTGGTTCCGGTGTGGCTGCAACAAGCTCTCCGGCTCCTGGTAGAAAACCATCGCCGGGATGGGAAAACACAAGAAGATGTCCCGCCTCCCTCAGAAGTTTCAGATATGTGGCGCAGCCGCTTATGCGGCTCTCCACAGAAACCCTTTCTATCAGCTCTTCCGGGTCTTCCGTATTGAATCCCAGGAGGACGAGCTTCATCCCGTACGCGTGACACAGAGGGGCAGCCCTCGCCACAGCTCTGAGCTGGGCTGTCTTAATGGAACCTCTGTAGGTGTTGTAAAGCCCCAGGGCGAACCTCTCCATACCACGTATTCCCGGGGATACAGGCACCCTCTCCTGCGTGCGCCTGCGCCTGCTTCCTCTGCGGAGCGCTCTCTTCCGGCGCTTCAGATACTCCTGCACAAGGGCTGAGTCCTCGCCACTCCTCAGACTCTGCAGCAGCTTCTCCTGCATGTTCATCTTCTCTGCGTGCAATGCGAGGATTTTGAGCGCCTGCCTCCGGCGTTTACCTTCCAGCCTGCTTATTTGTGCGATCAGCTTCTCCAGCATTCCACTGTACATATACGCCCCTGCCACCCTCTTCATGACCCTGTAGTAGTGCCTCTCATCCTGGAGCCGCACTGTGTGATTGAAGAGCTCCTCCAGGTCCCCACCTGCTCTGCCGATTCTGCGGGCGATTTCCGTCAGCAGTTCTGCCCTTCTCCACTCCTGCGGGACCTCTTCCACCTTCTTCAATGCCAGCGGGAAGTAGTTTCTGCAGTGGGACAGTCCCTCCAGGGCACCCCTTGCCGCTATGTAGCTGATAACCTCTGCGCTGTAGTAGCTGTCGGGTATCCTGAGCGCTGCGTGAACAATGATGTCGAAGTTGTCGGTTTTTCCCAGATATCTTCTGAATACCCTCTTCAGGCCACGGCTGTAGGAGGGTATATGGTGTCTTCTCAGCCTTCCAATTTCTTCTATAAGCTTCCTTTCAATCTTCATCTTCCCTCTTCCAGACGGGTTATTCTGGGGGTTTTCACTAACAATTAAAAAGACATAAAAAGATGTGTTCAGAGTATTTAAAGGGGATGCAGCGATGCTCCACGTCGTAATAGCCGAGGCAGAGGTTGAGCCAGTGCCCGCGAGCATAGCCGGGCATCCTGTGATAAGAAGAGAAGCAAGGAGGAGGCGCAGGAGGGCGACGCAGATGCTACTGGACGCTTCAAGGCACCACGCAGCGATGCGCTCCCTCAGCAACGCAGCGAGGCGCGGCAGACCTGATATAGCCCACTACACCCTGCTCGTGCTCCTCGAATCTCCGCTGAACAGGCAGGGTTTGCTGAGGTGCTACCTCCACACCCGCAACGACGAGGTGGTCTTCATAAACCCAGAGACACGCCTGCCCCGCGCGTGTGAGCGCTTCCGCGGTCTTATGGAAAAGCTCTTTGCCGAGCGCAGAATAGCCGCCGGCGATAGGACTCTGCTCGAGCTCAGACGCATGTCGCTGCTCCAGCTGGTGGAGCAGCTCAGCCCCAAACGAGTGGTGCTGCTCAGCGAGAGGGGAAGGCGCATGGAGAGCTGGGAGCTTGCGGAGGAGCTCTCCAGACACGGCGAGGTGTGCATTTTAATCGGCGGATTCCCCCACGGAGATTTTAAGGGGGAGTATCCCTTTGAGCGCGTGTCGATTTTTCAGGAGCCCCTTGCCGCATGGAGTGCTGCGAGCGAGGTGGTGAGCCAGTACAGGAGGTGCATCGAGAATGCGCAGGCGCAACCTCAAGCTTGAGCGCCGCATAGCGAGGGAGCGGATTGAGATACTCATGCAGCTCGCCAGAGACGTTTTTCCCCGCGACAGAGCGCTGGCGAAGCGCTACGTGGAGCTTGCGCGCAGAATTGCAATGCGTTACAACGTTAGGTTTCCCGCAGGATGGAAGAGGTTCTTCTGCAAAGCCTGCGGGAGCTTTCTCGTGCCCGGGGTGAACCTGCGGGTGCGCTGCACAAAGCAGCGGGTGGTCTTCACGTGCCTGGAGTGTGGACAGGTTAAGCGAATACCCTACGTAAGGGAAAAGAAGGCGAGGAAAAATGCTGAGCTCAAAGGAGAGGAAGAGGTTTAAGAGAGAGCTGCACCACCGAAGGGCGAGTGTAATCGTGGGCAAGGCGGGTGCAGCCAGCGCACTGCCCGAGGTGGAGCGGCAGCTGGAGGATAAGGAGCTGATAAAGGTCAGGGTTCTCAGGAGCGCAGGCGAGGGCGTGGAGGAGATTGCAAAAGAGATTGCAGACGCTACTCAAGCTGAGGTAGTTGAGGTTAAAGGCAGAACCTTTGGCTTATTCAGGAGAAGAAGGCGTAAGGAGGTTTAGCATGGCAACGGTTTATGATGTTCCCGCTTCTGAGCTCATCCGCGAACTCTCTGCGGAGCTCAAGAAGATGAAGGAGGTGAAGCCCCCCGCGTGGGCGGCCTTTGTTAAGACCGGTGCGAATCGTGAGCGGGCCCCCACACAGCGCGACTGGTGGTACACCCGCGCAGCATCGGTGCTCAGAAAGATTCACATCCATGGCCCAGTGGGCATTCAAACGCTGCGCAGGTGGTACGGCGGGCGCAAGAACTGCGGCTGTGCTCCGGATGCGGTGCGCAGGGGAAGCGGTTCAGTGATACGTAACATCCTTAAGCAGCTCGAGGCCGCGGGGCTTGTGGAGAAGACCGAAGAGGGACGCAGAGCAACACCCAAGGCGATGAGCCTTCTTGACAGAACGGCGGCGAAAATAATCCGCCGCATGCCCGAGCTGCAGAGGTACAGGTGAGAGTATGGACGACCTGGAGGAGCTGAAGCGCAGGAAGCTGGCCGAGCTTCAGCGCCAGCTTCAGGAGGAGGCGCTGCGTCAGGAACAGCTCCGCCAGGTGGAGGAGCAGAAGAGAGTGGTGCTCAGGAGCATTCTCACGCCGGAGGCGAGGAGCAGGCTCACCAACATAAAGATGGCGCGCCCGGAGTTCGCCGCCCAGGTTGAGGCCATGCTGATACAGCTCGCCCAGGCGGGACAGGTGAAGCAGCGCATCACCGACGCGCAGCTCAAGGAGATACTGCGACGCCTTGCCGCGAAGAGAAGGGATATAAAGATAAGAAGGCTGTGATGAATGTTAGTCTGCTCTACAGTGGAGGCAGGGACAGCTCCCTCGCAGCCTGGATGCTTGCGAGGCTCGGGTACAGGGTAAAGCTGGTGACAGTAACCTTCGGCTACGCGGACACGGCGCAGTATGCGAAGGAGAGCGCTCGGGCAATAGGCTTTGAGCACGAGATAAAGAGACTTGACCTGAAGCTGCTGCACAGCGCCTGCGAGCTTATAGCGAGCGATGGCTTTCCAAGGCACGGTCTGGAGTTGCTGCATCTGGCGGCACTCGAGGCGGTTGCGGGTGAAGCAGATGCCGTAGCGGACGGCACACGCAGAGACGACCGCTCCCCCGTGCCGGCATTGAGTGCGGTGCAGAGTCTCGAGCAGCGCTACGGAGTCGCCTACCTTGCGCCGCTGCGCGGATTCGGAAAGAAGAGTATAGAGCACCTGACCTCCAGCTTATTCAGCATCGAGTATGCGCCAAGCGAGGTGTCGAGAAGCGCCGACTATGAGAAGGAGGTCAGGGCGTATCTCAAAGATAAGGGTTATGACGTTAACAAAATATTTCCCCGGCATGTACAGAGCAGGGTTATAGGACTCAAGGTGGTGCAAAATGGGCAAGATTTCCCTGGGACGAAAGCTCAGACTGGCAAAGGCGATGAAGCAGAACCGCCCCGTGCCTGTGTGGGCGGTGGCGAAGACTCTCGGCAGAGTGCGCACCCATCCTAAGCGCAGATACTGGAGGCGGAGCAAGCTTAAGGTGTAGGTGTTGAATATGGAGAGAGTGTACACAGTGAGGTTCCACAAAATAAAGCGCACGCCGCGCACAAAGCGTGCCGCTAAAGCAGTGCGGTATCTTCGCAGATTTATAGCCAGACATATGAAGAGCGAGCGTGTGCGCATAGAGGAGGGGCTGAACCAGGCGCTCTGGAGGCGAGGGATTCAGAAAATTCCGTCGAAGCTCAGGGTAAGGGCGGAGAAGCAGGACGACGGAAGCGTGGTTGTTAGCCTGGAGTCGTAGCCATGCTGCTCCGCGTGGACTACAACAGCAATCCCAACATCGGAATCCTGGCTGCCGCCAACGATAGTGTGGCGATTGTGCCGAGGGATGCTCCCGCAGAATTCGTGAAAGCTGCAAGAGAGGCGCTCGAGGTGGAGGTGGTGCGCACCAGCATCTGCGGCACCTCCCTTATTGGAGCGATGATTGCCATGAACAACCGTGGCGCCGTGGTGAGCGACCTTGCAACCGGAGAAGAGGTGGAGACGCTTCGCAGCGCCGGGTTAAGCGTTGCTGTGGTGAAGGAGAGGCACAACGCCCTGGGCAACCTGGTGCTGGCCAGCGACGAGGGTGCAGTTGTGTTCAGGGGGCTGAGGAAGGCCACGAAGCGCGCTGTTGAAGAGGTGATGGGCTGCCGCGTTGTGGAGGTGGCCTCCCTGGGCAGGTTTCGCACCCCGGGGAGCATCGGCGTGGCCACGCAGAAGGGTGCGCTGCTTCATCCCTCGCTGGGTGAGGCGGAGCTTGAGCTTGTGGAAGAGGCGCTTGGTGTCAGGGCGGAGATAGGCACAGTGAACATGGGTGTCGGCTTTGTCAAAACAGGCATAGTGGTGAACTCCAGGGGTGCGCTTCTCGGGAGCGCCACCACTGGTCCTGAGATAATGCGAATTCAGGAGGCTTTTGACCTGTTATGAGGTGGTAGCATGGAGGTAAAAACCTTCAGGATAAAGGGGAAGTTCCTTATGGGCAGGCAGATGCAACCCTTCGTGTGGGAGTGCCGTGCAGTGGATGTTACCAAAGCCTACGAGAAGGTCTACTCCGAGTTCGGGAGCAAGCACCGCACAAAACGCAGGAACATCGTAATCGAGAAGGTGGAGGAGATTCCGCCGGAGGAGGCTACGAAGCCCGAGATCAGAATTTTTGCCGGAGTAGAGGAGCATGAGTGAGGAGAAGCGCATACCTGTGGAGAAGGTGCTTGCAGAGTATGAGGTGCTGCGCACCCAGGCGGAGGCGCTGCAGCAGAATCTGGAGCTGGTGAACCAGCATATCTCTGAATTCAGGCGCACCATCGAGGCTATTGAGGAGGTGGAGAGGCTGAAGGAAGGGAATGAGATTCTCGTGCCCCTGGGTGCCGGCTCCTTCGTCAGGGCCGAGCTGAAGGATACGGGAAGTGTTATCCTTAGCCTGGGAGCCGACGTGGCTGCGCGCAGGAGCACCGCCGAAGCCAGGCAGGAGCTGGAGGCGCGGGTCAGGGAGCTGGAGAGGGTGCGGGATGAGCACTCATCACGTTTGCAGGAGGTTCTCAAGGGCCTCGAAGCCATTGCGCCGGTGGTAGAGCAGATTGTGGCGGCGATGCAGCAGGCACAGCTCCAGAGAGGTGGAGCAGAGGATGTTCGCCAGCCTAAGGGCTAAGATAGGGGAGCTTACCAGAAGACTTTCCAGGGAGGAGACGCAGGCCGGGCCCGGAATGACCGACAGGGCGATGGCGCTGCTTCGGGGGGAGGTGGTGCTGGATGAGAGGAAGATAGAGAAGGTTCTTGGCGAGTTTGAGCTTGCGCTGCTTGAGAGCGATGTTGCGCTGGATGTGGCTGAGGAAATCGTCTCAGATTTAAAGCGCAGACTCCTGGGGAAGAAGTTCAGGCGCTCGGAGCTGGAGCAGGCGATTCGAGCTTCGCTGGAGATGACCCTGAGGAAAATCCTCGACATGCCGGGTGTTGACCTGGAAGAGGCCATACGAAGCAAGGAGGATAAACCCTTTGTAATCCTCTTCGTCGGGGTTAACGGCACGGGAAAGACCACGACGATAGCAAAGCTCGCAAAGCGCCTTCTCGACAGGGGCTTCAGCTGCGTGATTGCGGCCGGAGACACCTACAGGGCGGGTGCGATAGAGCAGCTTGAAAGGCATGCTTCAAGGCTCGGGGTGAAGCTGATAAAGCATGCCCGCGGCTCCGACCCCGCGGCTGTGGCGTACGACGCAATTGAGCACGCACGTGCCCGGGGCAAGGATGTTGTGCTCATAGACACCGCTGGCAGGATGGAGACCAACGTCAATCTACTGGAGGAGATGAAGAAGATAGCACGCGTGGCAAAGCCAGATCTGGTGCTCTTTGTGGGCGATGCACTAACCGGCAACGCGGCAGTGGAGCAGGCGGAGCGCTTCCACGGTGCTGTTGAAATAGACGGGGTAATTCTCACTAAGGCGGATGCTGATGCGAAGGGCGGCTCGGCTATAAGCATCGCCCATGCGATTCGCAGACCGGTGCTGTTCCTGGGCACCGGGCAGAGCTACGATGACCTGATCGAGTTCAGCGCAGACTGGCTCATCAGGGAGGTGCTGGGGTAGAACTGCAGGCTTCCCCACCCGGCGGGGAATGATAAACCGAATTACCTCGCCTTTTATGAACTTCTTTTACTTTTCGCCTGTTGTCCGGCATGAATAATAATGCGGAGCTACCTCTCATAATGTAACTTTCATATTTTTCCGACAACCTCAAAAGCAACGAAAAATTTAATACTCATGAAAAAAGCATTGAAACCATGCGGCATCCTCTGCTGCTTTTGTTATCTGTGGCTGTCTTCACTGCATGCACCGGTGCAGGCGGACCTTCGGCTGAGCTCTCCAGCACCGGTGAGGGCTGGGTGATGTTCCAGCACGATCCAGCCCATACCGGAAGGGCTGAGATGGATATCAGACCTCCGCTTAAGCAGCTATGGAAGGCGCAGATTCAGGGACTTGTGGGATACTCGTCTCCGGTTGTGGCGGACGGTCTTGTGCTTGTAGGCGGCACAGACTGGCATCTCTATGCCTTCAATGCAACCACCGGTGAGCTGGTGTGGAAGTTTCCCACCGGAGGTGAGGTGCACACCACGGCTGCAGTGGCAGGGGATGTGGTATTCTTCGGGAGCTTTGACGGTTATCTATATGCGCTCGACCTGACCACCGGTGAGAAGCTGTGGAAATACAGGGCAGGCGCAGAGATTCTAAGCTCACCTGCAGTGGTTCAGGGCAGGGTGTATTTCGGCACCTTTGATGGCTCCATTGTAGCCCTGAATGCAGCCAATGGAAGGAAGCTCTGGGAGAAGAGGACCTCCGGACAGGTGCACTCATCGCCGGCTATTTCCGGCGGCACAGTTATCACGTCCTCTTATCAGGAGTACAGGGTCTATGCCCTGGATGCACAGACAGGGGAGGTATTGTGGACCTTTGATACCGGCGGATTCATTCACGCCTCTCCGGCGGTGGAAGGTGGGAAGGTTTACATTCCGTCAAAGGATTCCTACCTCTACTGCCTGGATTTAAATACCGGCAGGGAGCTCTGGAGGTTTGAGACCGGCGCTCCCATAGACTCCACCCCTGCCGTAGCACACAACAGGGTCATCTTTGGCAGCTACGACGGCTTCGTCTATGCGGTGGACGCCGGGAGCGGGGAAAAGCTGTGGAGCACCGAAATAGGAGCGGAGTTTATAGGCTCACCTGCAGTTTCTGGAGATGTGGTATACATCGGCGGTCTGGATGGCAGATTCTACGCCCTCAGTGTGCAGAATGGCAGTGTGCTCTGGAACACCTCCCTGGGCAGGATGACCTACTCCTCGCCGGCGGTAGCCCGGGGCAGGGTGTACATTCCAAGTCTTGAGGGCGTGCTTTACGCCTTTGCCCCGGAGTGATGGAGTCATGCTTCTGATTCCCAGAAAGCTGCTGAGGGATATGCTTGAGCATGCCCGCAGGTGTGCACCCCGGGAAGCGTGCGGCGTGGTTGCTGGCATACGAAGGGGCGGCCGCCGGTATGTAAGGGCAGTGTATCAATGCAGGAACGTTTCACCCATGCCGGAGGTTGAGTACACCATTGACCCGGAGGAGCTGGTCAGGGTGATCTCAGATATCGAGGAGCGCTCACTTGAGGTGCTGGGGTTCTACCACTCCCATCCCCACGGAGGAGTTGTGCCCTCAGGTATCGACCGGGCCAGGGCGAGCTGGCATGATGCAAGCTATGTCATAATCAACCTCAGGGGGGAGGCCGCATCCTGGGTGTGGGATGAAGACTCCGGAAAGTTCAGGCGGGAGGAGCTGTCAGTGGTAGAAGATGGTTCCAACCACAGAGTAGAAGAAAAGCATAAAGGCGAGGGACAGGATGAGAGAGCCCGCTAAGGCGGCAAGGGATAACCTGGCAAGTGTTCTCTGAAGCTTTGTGGCGTCCTCGCGCAGTGAATTTTTCCTCTTGAGAAGCTCCGCCAGCGCCACCATTGAGCCGGACACACCCGCGGTGAATATGAGTGCGTACAGGGTGTAGCCCACCGCAGGACTGCGCAGAACCTCAAAGGGGCACCGGTGCTGCGTTGGCAGGCCGAAGAGCACCACGTTGAAGTAGGGGCTCAGGAAGGTGAACATGGCGAGGAGGGAGGCCAAAAAGGCGGCGAGGCTGGCAAGTCCTGCAGGAAAGGCGAGGCGGGAGGTTCGCAGATGGACCAGATGCAGCACAGCTGCGGCAGAGACGGAGCCGAAAAACAGGAGCATGGCGAGCTCGCCGGGAAAGCGCATGGCCACAAAACCGTAGGGATTGTCCAGGCTGCGCAGTACAGAGCCGCAGCATGAGGTGATGACGTCCGCCTTTATCCCAGTGTAGAAGCGAACTTCCAGGTAGATGTCTGCAATGAGCAGTGGAAGGAGAAGCAGAAGAAGGGCATACTTCTGTTTTACCAGGGGATAGTCCACCGTCCGGGAGTCCAGATAGTTTATTACGAGCCATGAGGAGTAGGCAAAAATGGCCGCTATCTTTACAGCCAGCGCCCTGAACCCGTAGTCGTTGGCGTTTAGCGAACCAAAGGCGCACATGGCTCCGCTGATGAAACCTGCCAGATAGTCCGCGGTTGCCACAAAAAGCAGAAGGGAGAGCACCTGGAACGCAAGGGCGTACTGCACCAGCGTCGAGACCAGATAGCTGCGCTTCTCCAGCTCCAGCTGCTCCTCAGTAGCACTTCCAGGTCGCCAGCGCAGCAGGATGCGAATTCCCTGCAGTGCAGCGTATATGCTCAGGAGGAGCACAACGGCAAGACCGAGGAGCTGACTGAGCACCCAGAAGTTGAGTATCATCTCCTTTCTACCTCTACCAGTCTGCCGTCCCGCATATCAAACACCACATCAACCAGCTCATGTTCATATACCAGCGGGTCGTGGGTGGCTATAACTATTGTCTTTCCCTCATTTTGCAGCTGCTGCATTATCTCGAGGAAGTCCCCCGCAAGCGACGAATCCAGGTGGGCGGTGGGCTCGTCGGCTATGATAACCTCCGGCTGGTTGACAAGCGCTCTGGCAATCGCAACGCGCTGCATTTCACCCCCGCTGAGCTCTCTGACCCTGAAGTGGTGTCTGTGCTCCAGGCCAAGGCGCTCCAGCAGCTCCATGGCGCGTTCCTCCGCTTCCTCGGGCCGGGTGGGGGTGGGCACGAGGGGAATTACCACGTTCTGGAGCACACTGAGCTCCGGGATGAGGTTGAACTGCTGGAAGATTATGCCCACATGCTCCCTCCGGAACCGTGTGAGGAATCTTTCGGGCAGTCTGGAAACTTCCCTGCCGAGGACAAAAACCCTGCCGGAGGTTGGCCTCGCAGCACAGCCAATAAGGGTTAGCAGTGTTGTCTTGCCGCTGCCGCTGGGTCCCCGGAGCACAGCAACCTCGCCTCCCCGGATTTCCAGACTGACCCCTCTGACAGCCACCACCTCGTTGGGCTTCCCCCTGTTGTACACCTTTGTTGTCTTTTCGCAGCGTATCACCTATACACCCCGCATGGCCTCATCAGGGTCTATGGTGCTGGCCCTCCAGGAGGGTACAATCACGGCTGCCATGAAGGGAACCACGCTCACCATGAAGATGAGGAGCAGGTCTTCCAGCGACAGCGCGGGCATAAGCTCAAAGCTCGGGTAGAGGGTGGACCAGCCCAGGAGCACAGGCCTGAGCAGCGGAGCGTTCAGGTAGAAGACATGAATATAGGCGAGTATTATTCCCAGCAGATAGGAGTTAAGCGCCAGCAGCACGCCTTCGCAGGTGCGCATCTCCAGCACATCCTCGGTGCTCCAGCCCAGCGCTTTCAGAATGCCTATCTCCTTTTTCTCCTCTGCAGTCAGCCCAGAGGCGCGATCCCATACCAGAATGGCAAAGGCAAGAATTGCACCAAAGATGGCGGCAAGAAAAACGCCGGAACGCCAGCCAAAGATGGCGTCGTAGGTCTCGCGTATTTGCTGTCTTGTGAGAACACGGGCATCTGGCAGTGCCAGGGATATCTTGTAGGCAATGTTGGTAAGTTCTGCCGGGTTTGCCACGTACACCGCAAGGTCGTTGGCCCTGTCGTCGGGTATTCCAAAGAACTCCCTGGCGATGCTCCCGGGCATTGCTATGATGTCTGCACTCTGGAGCGATGACCTGGGGGAGAAAACACCCACCACAGTAAATTTGACGTAGTTTCCTCTGTGGTCGCGGAGGATTATCCTGTCTCCCGGAATTATTCGTTTCCGCTTTGCTATGGCCTCGCCCACTACGACCTCCTGCCCCCGGGGTGCTCTGCCTTCCACCACCCTGAAGGGCAGGTGCTCAACCCCGATTATGGTGTAGGTGGCGTCCTCAAGCGCGTCGTAGTAGTACCCCCATATCCGGCCTTCAACCCGGCTGACACCCCGTATATCCTGAATCCTGGAGGCATAGCTTAGGGGCACCAGCCCCTGTCTGCCAGCGACAATTTTCTGCACAGTTATATCCGGGGCGAGAGCCAGGGTGTTCTCCGCCTCTTCCCTGAGGGAGCCCATCATCATCACAACGCTGGCGAGCATGAAAACCACCAGGGTGAAGACAAGCACTGTTGCGATGTTCTTCCCCCTGCGCCGCAGCATAAAGTGCACGGCGTAGTCCAGAATGTTGAGGTGCTTCCTGAGACTCATCGCTCCACCTCTATCCTCGTCCCGAATCCCCTGAAGGATGGTGATGCGAAGCCTGTGCAGGAGGCATGGTAGCACAGCTGTGCTGGAAGGTCCCGGAAGCAGCCTGAAAAGTCAACTGTGCTCGGGTTGCGGGTGGAGTAACAGTCTGTTGCTATGGAGAGGTCGGTCAGTCCCAGGGCTTTCGAGATGCTGCGCTTTTCTTCCAGCACAGTTCTTGCTGGCTGTGATGCAGCCATAAGTGCAAATGTGATTAACTGGAGAAGCAGAAGGAGGGTCACAAGTTTCCAGGGTCTTGGTTTCATGGCGGCTTCACACCCCTCCGGAGGACCTCCTCAAAGGTGAGTACCTCTGTTGCGGGGCCCATGGAGTACTCACGGCGGAAGTTCTCGGCGTCCTCCCTGCTGGAGAATACAGCAATGCCGAAACCCATAGGGGTGGAGATTACTGAATTTACAACAAAGTACGCCTCCGAAGCAGACACCCATTTCTGGGTGTAATAGTCTCTGCAGTAAATTCTGAGAATACTGCCGCTGTGCTTTTGCCGGTACAGAAACATATCCCCCGGCTCGTCGAAGAAAACCACCTCTCTGCTGCTGAGTATTGCCTGGCACGCCCAGTTCTCATAGTCACTGACGAACATTCCGCACTCTGGACAGCGCACCTTCCCGGGAATCGGCACCGGCTCAAGGGTGGGTGAAACTATGCGCTCTCCCTTCTGGGCGCATCCAGCGGTGAGGAGCAGGAGCAGTACCAGTAGCAGCAGTAGCCGCATGATGCTAACAGTATAGAAAACATATAAAAATCTAATCCCTGAAATCGTCAGAAAAAAGAATTACAGCTTTCAGATTATCCTGGAAAAAGTAGAATAACGCGTCAGAACGCGAAATTGATGGCCTGGAGCTCTGGACAAAATATTTATCTTGTCCACGGCTCTACCCTAAAAGTATGAAAATGGGTCTTCTGCATCTGGCCCTGCAGAATCTGAGGATGAGAAAGTTCAGGACCCTGGGGATAGTGGTGGCAATAGCCATTGCCTCCTCGGCCCTGTTCTCCTCTATTATGCTCATGAAGAGCATGTCCTCAACCCTGGAGCTGGGGATGGCACAGCTGGGTGCTGATATTATGGTGCTGCCGGGAGGCGCAGAGCCGGAGGGGTCCATACTACTCGGCACCTCCCCCGGAGGGTATTTCAGTCTGAGTTATGCGGACAGGATAGCTACCCTGGAAGACGTTGCTGGAGTGGCCCCCATTGTCATGGTGGAGACAAGGGAGGGGTGCTGCTTCAGGGAGGGGGTGTACATAGTGGGGTTTGACCCGGCCAGGGACTTCATAGTAAACCCGTGGGTGGAAAAGCAGGTGGGGGCACTGGGAGCCTTTGAGGCCATTGCTGGCTCAGGGTACGGCTGGATACCGGGCTCCCAGATTCAGCTATACGGGTTTACCTTCACAGTTGTGGCGAGGATGCCTGCAACCGGTGTGGCCAGCTTTGACAGGGGTGTTTTTATCCCCGTGGACAGGCTGTACTGGCTGGCGGAGCGCTCCAGGGAGTATCCGGAAATCGCAGATATGCCACTTAAGCCAGGGCAGGTCTCGGCTCTGATGGTGCAGCTGGAACCGGATGCTGATCCGGTGAGCATAGCGAGGGCCATAGAATTTCAGTTTCCAGAGCTTCGTGCAGTTGTGGCAGAGAAAGCGCTCAGCAATGTTAAGAGGCAAATGCAGGTTCTGCTGCGCAGCCTTCTGGTGCTCAGCGCTCTAACCTGGCTGACTGCCGTAATACTCGTTTCAGTTATACTATCCATGAGTGTGAATGAGCGGCGCCGTGAGTTCGGCATTCTCAGAGCCCTGGGTGCTACAAAGCGCTTTATCTTCGGACAGGTGGTGGTGGAGGCTTATTTGCTTGCAACCGCCGGGAGCGTTCTGGGCATGCTGACGGGCTACCTGTTTCTTTCTGTTTTCCAGGAGCTCATAGTGGGGTTCCTGAGGATGCCCTACCTGCTTCCGAGCAAGCTCTACGTGGCTCTGATAAGCATCGCCACCATTGATGTGGCCCTGGTTCTGGCCACAGTGGCAAGCTTCTATCCTGCGTACAGGAGCGCAGAGCTGGAGCCCTACGATGCAATAAGGCTGGGTGAAAGATGATAGTTGCCGAGAGGCTTACAAAAATATACAGCATTGGAGGACAGGAGCTGAAAGCTGTGAGAGGCGTGAATTTCAGCGTGGAGAGAGGTGAGTTTGTCTCAATTGTGGGACACTCGGGAAGCGGAAAGACCACACTGCTTTCGATGATAGGCGGACTTACAAGACCGTCCTACGGAAGGGTGCTGATAGACGGAACCGATATATGGAGCCTCTCCGACGAGGAGCTTTCACGCTTCAGAAATAAGAAAATTGGTTTCATGTTTCAGTTCTCAAGCCTGATACCCACCCTTAACGTTAAGGCGAATCTCCTGCTTCCGGTGGCGCTATCCGGCAGGGTGGAGAGGCACCATGAAGAACGCGCCATGGAGCTGCTGGAGCGCCTTGGCCTGGAGCACATAGCCGGAGCGTATCCCTCACAGCTTTCCGGAGGAGAGCAGCGCAGAGTGGCTGTGGCGCGGGCATTCATCAACCGGCCTGAGATAATTCTGGCAGATGAACCAACTGGCGACCTGGACGAGGAGTCTGAAGCCCAGGTGATGGAGCTGCTCACCCGCATGAACAGAAAAGAAGGGGTAACAGTGCTGCTGGTCACCCACAACAGGGAGCTTGCCGCGCAGACAGACAGAATTCTGAGGATGAGGGGCGGATACCTGCAGGAGTCGTGAGAGCCCATTCCTTAATACAAAAAAAGAATTTTAGCAGAACTTAAACTATTTTATAACTTCCCTTTTATGATAATTTCGAAAACTCTTAAAGTGGTTATCAGAATAATAAAAATAGGTGCTTAAATGAAGCTGAGGCTGGACTACCTCAACACTTTTAAAGAGGTTGTTGAAGAGGGAAGTTTTCTCGGGGCCTCAAAGACCCTCGGTATGAGTGTGAGTACAATAAGTCTGCACATCGATGCGGTGGAGAAGTTTTTTGAGGCGCGGCTTCTTGAGAGAAATGTCAGCGGTGTAAAATTAACCAGAGAGGGAGAAATAGCGTACAACAGCATACGGGAACTTTTTACACTGCTTGAAAAGACAAAAAAGGGGATAAAAAACCTGACCACAAAGATAGTCAACATCGCTATAGGCTGCGTTGGCGTGCCCATAATAGCGGAGATACAGATGGGCTACAAGAGGGTGCAGCCGGATGTGGACGTGCGGGTGAAGCTCACCGGCGAGTACACGTGTCTGGAGCTGCTGGAGCATGGAGAGGTGAGTGTTGTGCTTGCGGGGTATCCGGCACCTCTAAAGCTGGACGATGGATACAGGGTGGAGGAGATAGGATATGACCGCTTTGTTCTGATTGTTCCTCCAACTCATGAGCTTGCGGTCAAAGATGAGGTTACAGTTGAAGACGTTCTGTCATACCCCATGGTTACGCTCAATAAGGGATACAGCAGCACGGCCATAGAGGACACTCTTAAAGAGCTCAAAAACATAGAAAAGGAGCAGAAAATTGAGTGCAGCGTGAATGACATCTTCTCCCAGATATACGGCGTCTCCTCCGGTCTGGGCACTGCGATAGCAAGCTATGTGCTCTCCAAGCGGTATGAGGAGGGAGGGCTTGTGGTGATAAAGGAGATAAGGGACTTCACCGACGAGCGGCCGATATATGCAATAACCACTGAGAAAGCCCTGGAGAATCCAGTTATAGCCGACTTCTATTCGTATCTTGTGGAAAAGGGTACTGAGCTTCTGCAAAAATACCGTGTGAGAGGCGGTTAAATGAAGCAGAATTCGAAAAAGTACATACCCTACATATGGCTGGACGATGAGACCGGCCATCCCATAATGATGAATGAGAGGTGTACCATAATATTCAGCGAGACGCTGAGCACCCTGCGGCTGAGCCTCTACAAAATAATAGGAGAGGGCTCCGAGATGCTTCTGCGCCTTATAGGAAGGGATATGGGGAAGAAATATGCCCAGCTTGTGCTCAAGCAGTATCCGGAGCTCAGCGAGGTCAGTGAGCAGACCAGAATCTATGAGCTGTGCTCCATAATCCTGAGAAATACGGGGTTCGGTCAGATAGAGATACTGGAGCTCGACACGGAACTGCCGAGCATGAGGGCTATTATAAGGGATGCGCCTTCTGGCCTGGGTGTTAAGTCTCTTCCTCCGGTGTACAACCTGGAGGCTGGAATGCTGTGCGGAATTCTGGAGGAGATATTCAACATGGAGATGTTTGTTGCCGAGTACAGATTCAATGAAAGCGAGGAGAACTATGAGCTTACAATAACGAAGGTGGAGTAATATGCGGGTTCTGGACGTGAGAGGTGAGATATGTCCCGTACCCCTGGTAAAATGTGTAAATGAAATAAAAAAGATGAAGGCCGGCGAAGTTCTCAAGGTTATATCCGACCATCCTCCTGCCAAGAAGAGTATTCCCATGGAGATGGATGCACAGGGACACAGTTACACCATCGAGGAGAACGGTGCCGAGTTCATAATAACAATAACTTTGAAGGGTAAGTAGTATGCGCTACCTCTCACCGGCGGTGGCGGCACTTCTTCTGGCACTGCTGAACCTGCTGCTGTATGCAACCCTCGACCGCCCCTGGAGCATCACCACGGGGGAGACCCATCTGGTTGCATATATTGAGAACATAGCTGTGCCAGAACATGTGAGAAACAGCGCCTACTTTCAGAAATATTTGCCGGAGCTAAACTGGCGGGTGTGGCTGAACTTCGGGATTATTGCGGGAGCCTTTATTGGAGCATACCTTGGAGGGGACTTCAAAATCAGGATGCCACCTATCAGATGGCGCTTTTTGCAGGTTTTTGTGGGCGGTCTTCTCATGGGGTACGGTGCCAGACTGGCGCTGGGGTGCAATGTGGGCCACATAATGTCAGGCATACCCCAGCTCGCAGTTTCGAGTTTTATAGCTTTTGCAGCTATTGCAGCTGGTGCATACATTGGAGGTAAAATACTGATGAGGCTGGTGTGAATGGAGGCGGTGGTGGGATTCCTTTTCGGCGTCGGCATAGGGTTTGTGCTGGAGAGGGGACAGTTCTGCATGGCCTCTGCCTTCAGGGACTTCTTTCTGTTCAGACATGCTCACCTGCTCCGCGCCATGATGCTGTACCTGGCCGTGCTCACTCCTGCTTTCTTTCTCTTCCATGCCGGCGGGCTGATTGAATCCTATCCCTATGTCAAGAGTGGGGGCCTTTTCACAGCTGCAGGTGGGCTCATATTTGGCATCGGAATGGTGCTCGCAGGAGGGTGCGCCTCCGGCACACTCTACAGGATAGGGGAGGGATATGTGACATCTCTGGTGGCGCTGATTGGAATGCTGACGGGAATAGCGATATTTGGCGAGACCTACCCGTGGATTAAGAACAATTTTATTGAACCGGCAGAATTCGGGGAGCTTACTCTGAGCAGTCTGCTCAGTATTCCTCAGAGCGCTGCAGTTCTTCTGGGCACGCTGCTTTTCCTGTGGCTTTTTGTGTTTTTGGGGAGAAGGTTTAAAAGGGCCTGATTCCTGGGCATTTACTGTTGCGCCATGATTTGGAAAAACTTTTAAGTATAGATGAAACCCCACTAATTTTAATGAAGTATTTGTGGCTGGCTTTCATAATATTGGCAGGTCTCACAGGATGCGCCTCTCCACCGGAGAACACGCTTCCCTTTAACTACAATCAGGAGGCCTTTCAGAGTGCTCTGGCCGGAGGTTTTCCTGTTGTACTTGAAATTGCCGCGGAATGGTGCGGGAAGTGCATAGAGCAGCAGCCAATAATGGAGGAGCTGAAGAAGAGGTTTCCGGAGGTTGTCTTTTTTCTGGCAGATTTCGACAGGGAGAAGGAGCTTGTGGCCTCCTATGGTGTCAGAGGTGTGCCCTATTTTATCTTCTTTGATGCTTCGGGACAGGAGTTCACCAGGGTGGCAGGCTTCCAGGAAAAGCAGACTCTTGAAATGCTTATAAGGCAGATGCTATACAGGAACTACACGCTGAACTCATCAGTATCCACCTTTGAGGGGCTTGAAAGGCCGCAGGTCCGGGTTAATGAGGGGGAGGTGCTCATAGAGACTGTGGCTCTGGAAAACCTGAGCATCTGGGGGGAAGGAGTGGAGGTGTTGATAGGTAACCTGACACTGCAGATTCTGAATGTTACCCCCGACCTTTTCGGTATCAGAGATTTCGAGACCCTCAATGTAACCCCGGGTACGCCCATCAGGATAGTGGCGGCTCTGCCCAGGAATTATACCCGGTACGAGCCGCTGAATCTGGAAATCAGGATAGGCATCTGGGACGAGGCGTGCTGCGGAAACTACAGGGATGTGCTCCTGTGGGCCAATCTCACAGCAGAGGCGGCTGCGGTCAGGTGAAGATAATTTAAAATTCACACCATCCGCGCCGTGAGTTGAGCTGCAGTAGTTTCGAATTTAGCGTAAGACCGTCTTCCATATTTTCGTCATGTCTGCAAAAGCTTTCGAAAAATTTAAATACATGTTTCTATACCTAATAAATCGGCATGATTAGTGCAAAAACACATGTACTTCAGAGGTATTAAAAAATAATTAAACAAAAAGAGGAGGTGAAAGTGTTGGAGACCTGCCAACCTGCTGAAAAAAGGAGGTGGAGGGCATGAATAGAGGATTAATGGCGCTGCTTGTGGGCGTGCTGTTTCTGGCCAGTGCCTCCCTGGTGAGCGCTGAGGAGTATCCCGGTCCACTGGTGTCAATGGACTGGGTGCAGGAGCGTCTGGACACAATAAAGGACCCGACACAGACAGAGATACGTCTGGTTGAGGTGAGCAAGAGCGACAGCTACAAGAAGGGGCATATCCCCGGTGCTGTGAACGTCAAGTGGAGCAGCGAGGTCTTTCTGCCGTACACAAACCGCATGGTGCTGGATTATGCGTCAATGAAGTATGTGATGAGGAAGCTGGGTGTGACACCGGACACTCATATAGTAATATACGGCGACAGCCTGACCCAGGCCACACGCTTCTACTGGACACTGAAGTTCTGGAATGTTGAGAAGATAAGCGTGATGGACGGCACCAAGTCTGCCTGGAAAGCCGAGGGTCGCCCGCTGACCACTGAGGTGCCGGATGTGGAGCCGCTCGACTACCCGCTGAAGTATCCGCCAAATGGCAAGATATACGCTGTCAAGGAGTTTGACGTGATGCGCGGCCTGGCGACCGGCAAGGTGATATTTGTGGATACCAGGCCAAAGGCGTACTATGATGGCAAGAAGTTCTCGGTGAGCAAGTGGGTCAGGAGCGGCCATATACCCGGAGCCATACAGTGGTCTGCACCTGAGGAGGTTTCCAAGAACGGCAAGTTCCTGCCTGTTGAAGAGCTGAAGAAGATGGCAGAGGAGAAGGGCATCACCGGCGACAAGGAGATAATAGTGTACTGCAACACAGGCGTGAGGTCCTCGACCACCTGGTTCATCCTCAGCGAGCTGCTCGGCTATGAGAAGGTGAAGAACTACGACGGCTCTCTGAGGGAGTGGGCCAACGAGTTCTACCTGCCCATGGAGCCGGATAGCTTCAACGTGTACAAGGACTTCCCCAAGACACCGCTGCAGGAGCTGAAGGAAGCTTCTGACGCCAATGCCGAGAAGGTTGCAGCCCTGGAGAAGGAGGTCGCCGACCTCAAGAAGCAGCTGGAGGAGACCAAGCAGATAGCCGAGGCCGCCAAGGCGGAGGGCAAGGGCGTCTGCGGACCCACCAGCGTTGCCCTTCTTGCGGCGCTTCCGCTCGCTGGCTATGCACTGCGCAGGAGGTTCATGAAGAAGAACTGAACCTCCTCCTAAACCCCTTTTCTTTTTTGGTTGACTTGCCCCTTGTGCAGATTGCAAATTTTTAATTGATGTGTATCTTCTGGTTATGTCAGAGGACTTCCCGCGCCAGGGGAAGGACTCATCAATGGCGCTGCAGGTTTGCCGGTAAATATTTCACACAGAATCCCGGAGGTATCAGGTAAATTGAGTGGAAGATTCAATGCAGTGGTGCTTGGTGCGGGACTTGCAGGACTTGCAGCAGCCTATACCCTGTCAAAGTCGAGAAGAAGAGTGGCGGTAATAGAAAAGGAACCCCGGGTTGGCGGCCTTTCAAAAACTGTGGTGCACAGGGGTTTCAGATTCGACCTGGGAGGTCACAGGTTCTTCACCAAAAATCAGGAAATAGGGGATCTGGTGATACGGCTGCTGGACGGCGAGCTTGTTCTGGCCAGGAGAAACAGCAAGATCTTCATGAAGGGCAGGTACTTCGACTACCCGCTGCGTCCTCTGAACGCTCTGCTTGGCCTGGGTGTATGTGAGAGCGCCAGGATACTGCTCGACTACTCCCGGGAGAGACTGCGTCCCAGGCGGAATCCGGTCTCTCTGGAAGACTGGGTGGTGGCAAATTTTGGACGGGAGCTTTTCAACATATTCTTCAAGGAGTACAGTGAGAAGGTGTGGGGTATCAGCTGCGACAGGATAAGTGCCGAATGGGTTGCACAGCGCATCCGCGGGCTTTCACTGAGCGTCGCAATAAAGGATGCGCTGCTGAAACTGAACCGCAGACACCGTCCACCGACTCTGATAAGGGAGTTTCTGTACCCTGAGAAGGGAATCGGCAGAATTGCGGAGAGGCTGGCAGAGGAGGTCTCACCAAATCCGGTTCTGCTCGGATTCAGTGTGTGTGGGATACGGCATTCTGGCGGGAGAATTCAGAGCGTAACGGCGAGAAACTGCGACAGTGAGATAACAGTTGAGGCAGACAGCTACATTTCAAGCATCCCCCTGCCCCGCCTTGTGAAGATGCTATCGCCCCCTCCGCCTGAAGAGGTGCTCCGTGCGGCGGAAAGGCTCAGGTTCAGGGATACAGTTATAGTGGCAATAATGGTGAACCGACCAAGAGTTACCAGACTGAGCTGGATTTATCTGCCCGAAAAGAAGGTTCCCTTCGGTAGAGTTCATGAGCCGAACAACTGGAGCGAGTCCATGTCCCCCAGGGGTAAGACCTCGCTGGTTGCCGAGTACTTCTGCTTCTCTGGGGAGAGGCTGTGGAGCATGTCAGCCGGAGAGCTTGCGCAGCTCACTGTGGAGCACCTGGAGTCTCTGGGCTTCCTTCGGGAGGATGAGGTAATAGATAGCAGAGTTGTAAGGGTCCCAAATGCATATCCACTGCTTGAGGTTGGATACCGAAGGCACTATGAGGTTATACTCGACTACCTGTCCCGCTTTGAGAATCTGCAGCTTGTCGGAAGGACGGGAATGTTCAGGTACCACAACATGGACCATGCGATGGAGACCGGTATAAAGGCTGCCAGGAATCTTATGGGTGAGAGGCACAACCTCCTCGAGGTTAATTGCGCAGCGGAGTACATAGAGGAGGTCAGGTAGTGAAGGTAGCGCTTGTTATGCCCTCCTGGCTACCGGAGGATATATTCCCCACGAAGACGGCAAAGGCACAGGTTAACTACTGGCAACCCCTGGGCGTGCTATATGTAGCCGCAGCATTGCGGGAGGCAGGACATAAGGTCAGGTTCTTTGACGGCTCTTTTTTGAACCACCGGGAGGTTATAGACAGAATCAGGAGCTTTAAACCTGAGGTTGTGGGAATATATGCCAACACCCCACTGTGGCCAAAGGCTGTGAAAACTGCCCGGGATGTAAAGCGGGTCAGCGATGCCACAGTTTTTGTTGGCGGACCCTATCCCAGTGCTATGGGCAGAAGAGCCCTTGAGAAGCAGGGAGATATTGACGCACTGGTTGTGGGTGAGGGCGAGATAACCATGTGCAGGGCACTGGAGAGGCTGGAGCGGGGGCATACTCTCGAAGGAGTCCGGGGTATTGTTTACAGGGATGGGGAAAGGGTGGTCTCAAATCCACCCCGCAAGCCCATAGAGGACCTGGACTCACTGCCCTTCCCGGCGAGGGACCTGCTGGAGGACAAGAACCTGTACGTACCTCCCGCGGGAACCTACAGGAGGAAGCCAGTGGCGATAGTGATGACTTCCCGGGGATGCAATGCGCGCTGCATCTACTGCTACCAGCTCACAGGAGAGCGAAGAATACGCTACCGCAGTGTTGATAATGTGCTGGCCGAGATTGAGGAGTGTGTGGAGCAGGGATACAGGGAAATACGTTTTCTGGACGACACCTTCTGCGGCGACTATTCCAGGGCAAAGCGTATTGCGCAGGAGATGCGGCGCCGTGGTTTGGATGTAACCTGGTTCGTCTCGGCCCGGGTAAATCAGGTGGACTACGAACTGCTGCGTACCTTTCGCAGCGCTGGCTGCTGGGCAATATTTTTCGGTGCCGAGAGCGGTGTGCAGAAGAATCTTAATGCTATAAAGAAGGGTATCACCCTGGAGCAGACGAGGCGTGCCGTAAGGGCAGCGAAAAAGGCGGGTCTGAGAGTGGTCACAGCCTTCATCTTCGGAATACCCGGAGAAACCTATGAGGAGGCGCTCAGGACAATAGACTTTGCAATTGAGCTTGACCCGGATTTTGTGAACTTCCACACTATGACGCCCTTTCCGGGCACTGAGCTGTATGAGCGCGCCTCAGAGCTGGGTCATGCATCCCACCGCCTCGAGGATTTCACCTTCGAGGGGGCTGCCTTTATACCCCGTACCATGACGAAGGAGCAGATAGAAGAGCTGCGCAGAATAGCCTTCAGGCGCTTCTACTCGAGGCCCCGCTACATTCTGAGGCGAATCCTCGGAATACGCACCCTGGATGACATGAAGCTCATTACCCGGGGGCTTAAGAGCCTCTTCTGGATATGGGTCAGGGAGGATGTGTTCAGGGTGGCCGGGTCCAGAAATCCAAACAGGTAGCTTTTCTTAGATAGGGACAGAAACTCAGTCTTCATCTTCTTCAGCGTCGGGATTGAAGTCCAGGTACTCCCTCATCTCACCCGGGAATATCTCGATTACCTCTTCTCCACGCTTAAGGTGGGTGTACACCACCTCCAGGTAGTCTTCAAATTTTACTCTGTACTTTTCATAAAACTCCGGAAGGTCCCGGGGAAAATTTATCCACCTGGGGTTGTCAACCTTCACCTCCACCGTCTCATTTATCTCGCGAATCAGCCTCTTATTCTGGTCAAAATGCCGGCGAACCTCAAAAACCAGCACATCTCCTGGTTTAATGTCGTAGGTGTTTTTCATAGTATAGTTAATGTACATCTCATCATCACTGTCTATACGGTTTATCTCCCTCAGTGGCATGCTTCCGCCTCCTTAACCTTTTGTTTACTAAGGTTAGCTACCTCAAGTTAACCTGTTAAACTTTGGAGGCCGGCGCATGACTGAGCTACCCTCCGTACCGTATCATCCAACACCCCCTGAGAAGGCGAGAGAGCTCCTTTCCCTTGCAGAACTGGGTGAAGGTGAGGTGCTCTTTGACCTGGGATGCGGCAGAGGTAATATACTGATAGTGGGTGCAGAGGAATTCGGAGCAAGATGTATAGGGATCGAGAAGGAAGCAGAGCTGGTGAAGCAGGCCAGAGAGGAGGTTGAAAGCAGAGGGCTTACCAGCCAGGTGGAGATAATCCACGGAGACATCTTCGATCCCGGATTCTGGGCGCACAGGGGGAGTAAGGGAAGAACAGTCGTGCGAAACGCCGACGTTGTGGCGCTCTACCTAAACTTCGACATGCACGAGGTGCTCCGTCCTATGCTGGAAAAAGAGCTTCGTGAAGGTGCCAGGGTGGCAAGCTACGAGTTTTTTGTGAGGGGCTGGAGGGTTTATAAGGAAAGGCCCATGCTCTTCGTCTTCAGAAAAGGCGACAGCTTTTAGTTTCCACAGGAAGCTGAGCTCTGGTAATAGAAAATGTTTTATACTATGAGGGCCTATAATAAAATGCGGGCTCGGTAAGAACTCGGCCAAGCTGCTTCGGCAGCAACGCCGGCACGGACTCCTCTTTGAGGATGCTCCGTGGGAGAGGAAGGCTGTTCTACCCGTGAGGGTAAGAGCACCTGACTCTCAGTCTTGCCGGGCCCGCTCTTATTTTCATCTGCTGCATCTGTGGAGTTCATCTGCAAGCATTGGCAGGAATACTCCTATATCCGTGACGATCCCCAGAGCCTGCGCAGTACCGCGGTCTGTAAGCTTTGTAACCGTCGCGGGATTTATGTCCACACATATGGTTTTTACGCTGCTTGGGAGGATGTTGCCCACAGCTATGCTGTGCAGCATGGTGCACATCATAAGTACAAGTCCCACACCCTTCAGGTGACGCCGCATTTCCCGCTGAGCCTCAAGCACATCGGTTATAACCTCCGGCAGCGGGCCGTCGTCGCGTATTGAGCCCGCGAGAACATAGGGTATCCCCCTCTTTATAACCTCGTACATTATTCCGGCCTTAAGCTTTCCCTGCTTTACGAGCTCTTCGATTCCTCCCGCCTTCATAACCTCATTTATCGCATACAGGTGGTGGCGGTGTCCGCCTTCTGCGGGCCTGCCAGTTTTTATGTTTATCCCAAGCGATGTGCCGAAGAGCTGGGCTTCAATATCATGCACAGCCAGCGCATTACCCGCGTAAAGCACATCGATATAGCCATCGCGTATCATCCTGGCCAGCGCTGGTGCGGCGCTGGTGTGCACAACCGCTGGCCCCACGACGGCGAGCACCTTCCTGCCGGAGCGCTTCACATCGAGTATCGCTTCCGCTATATTTCTTATTAGAGGCTCTGACGGCTTTTCGCTGCTCACACTGCTGCGCATAAACTCAAAAACAGAGAATCCTCTTGGTCTCTCGGGCGGCTCCACGCGAATTCCACTCTGTCCAACCACAATGAGGTCTCCTTTCTTAATCTCGCTTATGGGTTTGCAGTAGGCGCGCTTCTTTTCAGGTTCCACCACAATGGCTGTGTCCATTTCAATGTTCTCCACCTCCACCCACTCCCCATCTACAAAAACATAGGTGGGGTGATTGGTGGTGGAGTAGAAGCCGTCCGGCAGGGTTCTGTCCTTGGGAGCGGGTACAAGTCTGAGTTCCTCAACTTCTGGAACCCGTGCACCCGCTTTTCTCAGCTCCCCCAGTATCTCGTCCAGCTGCTTTCTGGTCTTTGCCTTTACCAGTATCCTGGCATAGCTTGGGTCTGTTTTGTGCTTTCCTATATCGAACTGAAGCACCTCAAAATCGCCACCCATGTCCATTATGGTATCAAACACCCTGGGCAGGATAAAGGAGTCGATAATGTGTCCCCTGAGCTCAATCTCCCGCACCGCAACCATGCTATCACGCAAGGAGTATATATACCGGAGTATTAATAATCTTTTTCATGCGCACCCTTTTAGACCTCAGACTCACCATGGAAAGCGGTCAGCCGCCGCAGTTCTTCTGGAATAAGACGGATGGAAAGTACTGGAGAGATTTCAGCCACGGACGATGCTACCTCTGGCAGAGCGGTGATGAGCTCTTCTTCAGCGGCTGCGATGAGCGCCAGGTGCGCGAGTTTCTCAGACTGGAGGACAGCCTGGAGGAGATATATGAGGTTCTATCCGGGGATGCAGTTCTTGCGGAAGCTGTTCAGCGCTTCCGCGGACTGAGAATAACAAAGAACGACCCCTGGGAAACGCTTGTGGCCTTTATCTGCTCTATAAATAACAACATTCCGAGGATACGCAGGAATGTGCAGTGTCTGCTCAGAAATGGACAGATGCCCCGGCCGGAGGAGCTTGCCGGGGCGAAACTTGCGCACGCAAAACTTGGCTTCAGGGAGAGGTATTTGAGGGAGACTGCCTCAAGAGTGTCGTCCATGGACTTCGGAAGGATAGGAAGAATGGGCTACGACGAAGCAAAACAGGAACTTATGAAGCTTCCTGGCGTGGGAGAGAAGGTAGCCGACTGTGTGCTGCTCTTTGGCTTCGGCTATCTTGAAGCTTTTCCGGTGGATGTGTGGATACACCGTGCCATGCGCGCCTACTACGGAATTTCTGGCGTGAGGAAGATACGCCAGTTCGCGCGTGAGCAATGGCATCCCTATGAGGGATACGCCCAGCAGTACCTGTATGTGCTGGTGAGGGAGCACAGACCACGGGTATAACTCGTAGTGCCCCGCCGAACGTGCACCCAGCGTGGGTGCAGCACGCCCGCAAGGTACAAATAGGTGAGACGCAGTACTATCACCGGAGGCGTTCCCTGTCTCTGGAATGCTATCTCTCAGCGCTTTTATCACCCAGTCAAACATACCCCAGCACCCATTTGCAGCTTATGTTGACGGCGCCTGCTCGGGAGAGCCGCTCGAAGGAGGCAACTTTTAAATACCGAAAAGGCATACCATGACCCGGATTGAGAAAGGTGAGATGATGCGCGAGAGGTGGAGGCACAGCTTCAGCGAGTGGTATAATGAGATAATCGAGCGTGCGGAGATTCTGGACGTGCGCTATCCGGTTAAGGGCGTATACGTGTGGCGTCCCTACGGCTTTAAGATTCGCGCCCGCGTCGTCGAAATTATCCGCCGCATTCTCGACAGCACGGGTCATGAGGAGGCGCTTTTTCCTCTGCTTATACCCGAGCACGAGTTTGCCAAGGAGGCGAAGCACATCGCGGGCTTCGAGGACGAAGTTTACTGGGTAACCCATGGCGGACTTGAGCCGCTGAAGGTGAAGCTTGCGCTTCGTCCGACCAGCGAGACGGCCATGTATCCAATTTTTGCTCTCTGGATTAGGAGCCACGCTGATATGCCACTGAAGATATACCAGGTCGTGAACACCTTCCGCTATGAGACAAAGCACACGCGACCGCTCATCAGGCTGCGGGAGATTACCACCTTCAAAGAGGCGCACACCGCCCATGCGAGTGCCGAAGAGGCTGAGCGCCAGGTGCACGAGGCAATAGAATGCTACCGCAGGTTCTTCGACACGCTGGGCATACCTTACATTATCTCCCGCCGCCCCGACTGGGACAGGTTCCCCGGCGCGGAGTACACCATCGCCTTCGACACCATCTTTCCCGACGGGAGAACACTTCAGATTGCCACGGTGCACAACCTGGGGCAGAACTTTGCGCGCACCTTTGAGATAACCTTTGAGAATCCGCAGGGTGAGCAGGAGTACGCATACCAGACGTGCTACGGCATAAGCGACCGCGTCATAGCGGCGCTTCTTGCGCTGCACGGCGACGACTCCGGCTTATGCCTGATGCCCGAGGTGGCTCCGATTCAGGTGGTGATTGTGCCTATATGGTTCAAGGGCAGGAAGGAGATGGTGGATGCAGAGATGGAGAAACTTAAAGACGAGCTGAGCGACTTCAGGGTACATGTGGATGCACGCGACCTTCGCCCGGGGGCAAAGTACTACGACTGGGAGCTCCGGGGTGTTCCTCTCCGGGTAGAACTCGGACCGCGGGATATTGAGCGGGGTGAGGTTACGCTTGTGCGCCGCGACACCGGCGAGCGCTTCTCAGTGCCGCGCTCCGAGGTTAAGGAGCGCGTGGGCGAGGCGCTCAGGGAAATAGCCGCTAACCTGAAAGAGCGCGCATGGCGTGAGATGGAGAGCAGAGTCCACGAGGCGAGAAGCATGGAGGAAATACGCTCCCTGGTGGTGGAGCGCAAAGGCGTGGTCAGGACAGCATGGTGCGGACGCGAAGAGTGCGGCAAGAGTATGGAGGATAGAGCGGATGTGGACATCCTCGGGATACTGGATGAGGAGGCGAGCGGAAGCTGCACAGGCTGCTCCGCAAGGGCAGAAAAGGTTGTGCTAATGGGTAGGAGCTACTGAGGGGAGTTCAATGGAGGGGGACCTGCATGCGCCTGGTGCTGACTCTTGAAAGTGCATGCGACTACGCCTATGACCTGCGATACCACGTGAAGCTCCAGGGGTTTGTATATTCTCTGCTGAGAAACACCCCCTATGAACACCTTCACGATCTCAGGGGCTACAAGTACTTCTGCTTTTCCAACATCTACCCGCCCTTCGATACACGTCAGGGGGAGAGCCGTCAGCTGGTGCTGTCCTCTCCGGATGAGAAGCTGGTGGGCACCTTTGCACAGGCGCTGCTCACACGGGAAGAGATTAACATAGGCAGCATGCGGTTCTATCTCAGGGGTATTCGTGTGGTGCGCCCGAAAATCAGGCGCTCAGTCACGCTTGTTACGCGGACCCCGATAATAGTGCGCATTCCGAAGCGGAACTACCCGAGGTACGGCATCGTCAGCGAACACAGCTATGTTTACTGGCGTCCGGACATGACCTTCGACGCCTTCCTGCGCCAGCTTGAGGACAACCTGGTGAAGAAGTACAGGGGCTTTCATGGTGAAGATATTGAAGAGGGGCAGCTGCGACCGCTCTTTCAGGAGTTTCTGTTCAAGAAGCAGGTGTGCAACCACCTGCTGATTAAAAACCGCGAGGTACGTGTGTTTGGCTCACTGTGGGAGTTCCGATTTTCGCATCTTACCGGGGAGCAGCGTGAGCTGCTGCGCTTTGCAATCGATGCAGGCTTCGGAGAGCGCAACTCCCTCGGCTTTGGCTTCATGGAGGTTAAGGTGGGAAGATGAGCACCGCAGCTACGTCAAGTCCTGTAGCTGCGTGAGAGCAGAGGATAATGCCTTTTGCAAATCACTTCACCGCCTCGTATATCAGGTATACTCCGAAGAGGGTTATTCCCAGGAATACGGCGCTTAACAGCAGCGGGAAGAAGCCGAAGCCCGGGTAACCCATCATTCCGTAACCCCCCATCATGCCGCCCATACCGGCGTATCCCATTCCACCAGAGCTCAGGCCAAGCACACCTATAACCGTCAGTATAATACCCGCAACAAGCCTGTCGTTTTTTGTCATTCTGCTCACCTCCTGTCAAGCTCTTTGAGGAAGAGAATCAGGTCGTTCAGGTCTTTTTCGCTTATCTGCCACCTGGGCATGCACGGGTCCAGCTCCTCGCCGACGGAGTTCAGCCCCCGGGTTATAGCACGCTTTATAGTGGTATCGTTGTAGGGCGGGTGCTCTTCCCCGCCTTCATGCTCCATCTCTCCGGTTAGAACACTGTACCGTATGTCAGCCGGCACTTCTGAGCACATCATCACCGGCTTGCCACCCCTGCCGTCTTCGCCGTGGCAGGATACACAGCTTCCACCATGGTTGTACAGCCACATGGGGCCTCCGTACTTGGGCAATATCCGCTCCCCATCCATGTTGACCCCGGTGTAGTATATCATTTCCCCGTTTGAGGAGAATCGCACCTGGGGTGGAGTATAACCGGGCTGTGTCTGATATCCACCTCCCATCATACCCCCGCCTCCCATCATCCCTCCATAGGGCGCTCCTACCGGAGAGGAGTACTGGAAGTACATTCCCGCGGCGATAAACACAAGAACGGCTGCGATTATTAATGCTATTCCCCTGTTCATCTTTCTATTACCTCCCTCAGCTTCTGATACTCTTCCAGGCTTATTTCTCCTCTGGCGAGCCTCATGTCCAGGATATCCTTCGCATCCCTCTGCTCACCCCCTCCGCGGGTGTAGTACACAAGAAGCACCGCCGCCGCTATCAGGAGCAGCAGTACAGGGAACCAGCCGGAAGAACCCGCTCCATAGTACCCGTAGCCGCCCATGGGCATGCTGCCCATCATACCGCCATAGCTCTGCACTCCGGACTCGTGAGGGCACTGGTATCCCTGAAGGTAGCTGCTGTTTGGATATGCTGTCGCTCCACTGTAGTAGCCTCCGTAGCCGGGAGCATATGACAGCCCGGCCCCAGGGATAAGAAGAACCAAACCAACCGCAGCCAGCAAATCCACTATTCTCAATCATCAAACCTCCTTAACTCTCCTCCCTCCTTATTATTAAACGCTTGCACAATATAAACCTTGGCACCATCTCCTGCTCTTCAGCTCAACCAGAGCGTGTGTCACTCCTCCTGCAGAAGTTCCAGGGAAGAGTAGGGGATACTTACCTCCACCGCGGCGCGGAATAACACGGGTACAAGTCTGAATTCCCTGGCTCTGCTCATCACCCGCATGCGCGGTCCAGGGAGAACGTCCTGATTTAGCACCAGACTGATAACATAAAGCACATTGTCCTTCTCCGCCAGCAGGTCAGGCAGCTCGCGGGTTTCTTCTTCCTGAAGACTTTCCATATAATCCCGAAGAGCATAAAACAGCCTATCTTCCAGAGCAGAGCGCATTTTGTCTGCCTCTGCACATGAAGCCGGAAAGTTCCACACCTTGAAACCAGCCCTCCCAAGCACATCCAGGGCGACCTTTCTTCCAATTCCAAAAAGCTCTGCTTCAAGGTTCAGGCTTTTTTCATACTCCTCTATTCTTACCACCTGTCTATTACTACCGTCGAATTTATATAAAACCTTGCCCATAATTTTTAGCATGCCAATGCTCGGTGGTCAGGAGCTGCTGATTATCCTGCTGATAGTGCTTCTTCTCTTCGGCGGGAGCAAGCTGCCGGAGCTGGCACGCTCCCTGGGCAAGGCGAAGAAGGAGTTCAAGAAGGGGATGGAAGAGGAGGAGAAGGAGGGTAAGGAAGAGGAGGAAAAGAAGGAGTAGGCGAGGCGAATGCTGGGCAACAGCGAGATTCTGGTAATCCTCATATTTGCTCTCCTGCTCTTCGGACCCAAGAAGCTTCCAGAGCTTGCGCACTCTCTGGGCAAGGCGGTGGCGGAGTACAGGCGTGCCGCCAGAGAGCTTGAGGAGGAAGCGAGGCGCGAGCTCTCAGAGGTGGAGAGGGAAATTGAAGAAGCCAGAAAGGAGATGGACCTGCTCAGGGACATCGCCAGGGACATGAACATCGACCCCACCGGGAAAAGTAAGGAGGAGCTTCTGAAGGAGATAAAGAAGCGCACCTCTTAGCGCTCAACCCGCCAGGCATGGGTGTAGATGTTCATTCTTTTTCCCCGCACAAAGCCGACGAGCGTCATGCCCGTGCGCTCCGCTGCGAGAATCCCGGAGAATATGGGCGCTGTGCGCGAGGCTATGAGGGGCACCCCCATGCGCGCCGCCTTAACCACCATGTCGCCGGGCATTCTCCCTGAGGTCAGGATGTAGCTGCGCTCAAAGTCGATGCTGCGCTCTGCGGCCAGGCCTATTATCTTGTCTATCGCCACATGCCTGCTCACGT
>WANX01000123.1 GCA_015521565.1 Candidatus Hydrothermarchaeota archaeon | reverse complement strand
GAGCGCCTGGCTGTTAACCAGGTGGTCGACAGTTCGAGTCTGTCCGGCGGCGCTCACCTCCCTCCCGGACCCGGGAGGGAGCTCCCCTGCATATTGCGAAAAAATTTCAACAATTGCGGAGCACCTTTTCCACGTACTCTTCCACAGCCCTCTCAATTCTGGGCCTGAAGTGCTTCAGCTTTGCCACCGTCTCCCGCGACACCTCGGGGCGGCTTCGCCTGAACACCCTGCGCGGGTCGCGCTCCGGCTCCAGCGCTCTGCCACCCCTGAGCACCTCCAGGTCGCTGAAGGTTCCCAGGAGCTCTCGACCCGCATGCCTAACCTCCTCCTCCACCTTCCTCCCGTGACGGGTGCCGAACATCGAAAAGAGGGGGAACTTGGTTATCCCGTTCGCACCCGCGAGCAGGGCAACGCCTATGTTGGGGAGCTGGTCAACCCAGGTGCCGGAGATTATCTTAATTCCGGGGAAGCTCAGCCTCACCGCCGCGATCACCCCCGCCTGGTAAAGCGACGCCGGCGGCGGTGAGTTCTCGTAGTGCGTGCCTCTGTGCGGATTCAGGGCGTAGATGGTAATCCTGTCCAGCTCCAGCTCCGCTATCAGCTCCAGAAGCGCAGAGGTGTCGGCGGTGCTCTCCCCCAGCCCCAGGATTACGGTAATACCCGTCGCGAAGCCCATCTCCCCCGCATTCTCGAGAAAGCGCTTTATCGCGGGCAGGGGTTTGCCGGGCACAATCCTGCGGCGGAGCTCTTCGTTGACGCACTCCACGCTTCCGGTTACGCCTTCTACCGCGCCCCTCAGCTGCTCCAGCTCCTCTGCGCCCAGAACGCCCACATTGAGCCACACCCTGGAGCGCACCACCAGGGCCACCATCTCCGCAATGAGGCGGAGCTCCTCCAGGCTGTACGCCCCGTACCCGCCCGAGAGGTACTCCACCTCCCAGCCCAGCCTGCGCAGAAGCTCTGCCTCGGCAAGGATTCGCCAGGGAGCGCGCTTCGCCCTCTCAGCATTGCCCTGCCTTTCCCTCTGCTTTGCCATGTAGCAGAAGGCGCAGCTCGCAACGGAGCACCACCAGGAGAGGAAGAGCGCCCTCTCCAGGGTTACGCAGCTGCCGTGGTGCTTAAGCGTGAGCGCATTCGCCTCCCTCAGAGCCTCCAGGAGGTGCTCTGAGTCGCTGAAGAGCTGGGAAACCTCCTTCCGGGTGAGCATTACCGCCTCATCTCCAGCCGGTGATAATAAAAACCGGGTTGAGCGCCCTCATCATGGTAACCCCACGTGCCCTCTCAGCCCTCGCAACGCTCAGCAGCACGCTCTCGTGCCCGAATCCCTCCCTCTCCAGGGCTTTTCTCGCTCTATCCAGTGTCTCCAGGGTTATCGCCGTGAGCACCATCCTCCCATTTTCGCGAAGCTTTTCAGCAACCGCTCGCACAATCTCCTCCACCCTGCCCCCGCTCCCGCCTATGAAGACGCGGTGCGGCGCCTCAAGGCTGTGCAGCGCCTCTGGAGCCTCGCCCTCAACCACGCGCACCTCTCCCCCGGCAGGCTTTGCTCCGCTCTCGGCGATGCCGAACTTCTTTAAATTCCGCCTAAGCAGCTCCACCGCCTCACCCCGCCTTTCAACCGCATAAACCCTCGCCCCGAGCAGCGCAGCTTCAACAGCAACGCTTCCCGTGCCAGAGCCTATGTCGTAGAGCACCTCCCCACGGCGGAGCCCCAGCTTCGCCAGCGCCACCGCGCGCACCTCCTGCTTCGTCATGGGCACGCTGCCCCGCTCAAAGGCGTCGTCCGGAATACCCGGAACAGCGCGTTTCACCTCCACACCACCATCACACTGTTTCCCGAGAAGCTCTCCCCTGCCACCTCCTCAAGCGTGGCCTCCACCACGCGCTCCCCCGGAAGACTCAGATTCTCGCACACCGCGCAGCGGCGGTTTCCAAAGCGGGGGAGCAGCGCCCGCGCAACCTGCTGGGGAGGATTTGCGGGGTCGCACATCACAACCACCTTCTCCTCATCGGGAATCTGCTCCACGCCACCGCGGCCGTGCAGGCTCACAACCCTCGCCCCGTTCCAGGGCTGCTTCAGCCTTGCGAAGCACAGCTGCACGGAGCTTATCCCGGGCACCACCTCAAGCATGCTCTCCGGAAACCTCCTCCTCAGGAAGCCCAGGATGCTGAAGAGCGTTGCATCGCCCGAGGTGAGCACCGCCACGTTCTCTGCCGCATACCTCTGGATAAACTCCGCCACCTCCTCCAGGTTGCTGCGTATCACCATTCTGGGCTTGCTGCGTGGAGCAAACTTAAGCGCATTCTCGCCTCCCGCAAAGGCACCTGCACTGGCGATTGCAAGCCTCGCCGCATGCGTGAGGTACTCCTCGCCTCCGGGGCCGACGCCTACAACAAGTATCTTCCCCACCTTATCAGCCTCGCTCCTTCGTCGCTTCCTATAACCTCTCCTTTCAGGTTAATTAGCGCCGTGCCAACCTTAAGCTTTCCTCCGGTGCGCTCGACCGCGCGCTCCGAGGCGCGCTCCGCTATGCGGTTGAGCACGCCGCCGTAGCCACCGGTGAGGAGCACACCCACGGCCTCCTCCGCCGTGGCTGAGCGCAGCACTCTCGACACAAGCCCCTGAGGCGCTCCGGCCTCGGCCGCGTAGGCTGCGAGAGTTTCAAGGCGGGCATCAGCAACCCTGCTGTGGGTGTTGAAGATTCCCGCCGCCACCTTGACCAGCTTGCCCGCGTGCCCGAAGAGAAGCGCCCCTTTAATCCCCCTCTCAGCGCACTGCTCGAGCATATAGCCCACGTAGTTGCCGCACTGCACCACCGCATCCCCGGGCACGCCCCTTCTGAGGGCACTCCTCTCGCCTATCTTACCAGGGGTGAGCACCACCTCCTCAAACCCTGCGGAAAGCGCCACGTCTATCTGCGGCACCAGGGAGCGTCTGAAGGCGCTCTCGCTCCAGGGCTCGACTATGCCGCTCGTGCCCAGGATTGAGATTCCCCCCACTATTCCCAGCTTCGGGTTCATCGTCCTTAGAGCGAGCTCTCTACCGAGGGGCACCTCCACCTTTACCTCCACTCCCCCCTCTGGCAGAGCTTCCCTCACCGCGCGGCGTATCATCTCCCTGGGCACGGGGTTAATCGCTGGTTCGCCCACCTGCACAGCCAGCCCCGGCTTTGTTACCACGCCCACACCCTCACCGGCTTTTATCACCACCCCCTCGCCGGAGCGGCGCCTTACCTCTGCGCATATCAGCGCGCCGTTGGTAACGTCCGGGTCGTCGCCGGCGTCCTTCCTCACACACGCCCTTGCTCTGCCTCCACGCACCTCAAGCTGTGCTATGCCGAGGCTCACCCTTTCGCCAGAAGGCAGGGCAACGCTCACCCTCGCCCTTCTCTCCCCGCGGAGCAGCAGCGCCGCCGCCTTTGCCGCTGCTGCTGCGCAGGTGCCGGTGGTGAACCCCTTTCTGAGCTTTTTCATGATGAAAAAAGTAATATTCTCTTTCGCATATAGCTTTATCCATGAAGCGCGTGCACGTGTATATCTCCGGCAGGGTGCAGGGCGTGTTCTTCCGCGAGTACACCCGCAGGAAGGCGATGGAGCTCGGGGTAAAGGGATGGGTTCGCAATCTCAGCGACGGCAGGGTGGAGGCAGTCTTCGAGGGCGATGATAAAGCCGTCGATGCAATGGTGCGCTGGTGCTGGGAGGGCTCGCCCTATGCCAGCGTGACCGGGGTTGAGGCGAGGGAAGAGGAGTACACCGGCGAATTCAGGGGCTTTGAGATACGGTGGTAG
>WANX01000122.1 GCA_015521565.1 Candidatus Hydrothermarchaeota archaeon | reverse complement strand
GCTTCCGGCGGGCTGGCGATTCGCCAGGGGGTGATGGCAATACTCTCGGGCATGCACGACGTCGTCGTCGTTGGCGGCGTGGAGAAGATGACTGACCTGGTGACTGAGAAGACAACCCAGACGCTTGCTACAGCCAGCGACAGCGAGTGGGAGGCCTTTATGGGGATGACCTTCCCGGGCTTGTACGCGCTCATAGCGAGGAGGCACATGCACGAGTACGGCACAACGCGGGAGCAGCTCGCCATGGTGGCGGTGAAGAACCACGAGAATGCGCTGCACAACCCGTATGCGCAGTTCCACACGCGAATAAGCGTCGAGGATGTGCTGCGCTCGCCCCTCGTGGCAGACCCCCTTCGCCTGCTGGACTGCTCCCCCATCACCGACGGCGCCGCGTGCGTTGTGCTTGCAAGCGAGGAGCGCGCCCGCGAGTTCGTGGACAGCCCGGTGTATATTACCGGCAGCGGCCAGGCCTCGAGCACAATTGCGCTCCACGACAGGCGCAGCATAACCGTGGCGGACGCCACCGTAAATGCGGCGAAGGAGGCTTACGCAAGGGCGAAGCGCAGCGCAGGCGACATTCAGGTTGCCGAGGTGCACGACGCCTTCACCATAGGCGAGATTCTCGCCATAGAGGGGCTGGGCTTCTTTAAAATAGGCGAGGGCGGAAGGGCGACGGAGGAGGGGGAGACCGCAATAGGCGGGCGCATACCCGTGAACACCTCAGGCGGGCTAAAGGCGAAGGGGCACCCCGTCGGTGCCACGGGCGTTGCGCAGGTGGTGGAGATTGCGCTCCAGCTGCGCGGAGAAGCCGGAAAGCGGCAGGTGGATGCGGATGTTGGCCTGGCTCATAACGTGGGCGGAAGCGGGGGCACGGCTGTGGTTCACATCCTGGAGAAGGGGTGATGGGCATGGGAAGCATTCCGCGCTTCTGGCGAAATATGCAGAGCAGGTACAACCTCATAGGCAGGCGCTGCACCCGCTGCGGCGAGGTGTACTTCCCGCCGCGCAACTTCTGCGCCAGGTGCCGCAGGCGGGGCAAGCTTGAGGAGGTACAGCTCTCCGGCAGAGGTGAGGTGGTGAGCTACACTGTGATAAGAACCCCGCCCGAGGGGTTTGAGAGGCAGGCGCCCTACGTGATGGCGCTGGTGAGGCTGGAGGAGGGGGTGATGCTAACAACCCAGCTGGTCGACGTTAATCCTGAGGAGGTTGAGATAGGCATGCGCGTTGAGAGCGTCTTCAGGAAGATTCAGGAGGACGGAGAGGCAGGTTTAATATACTACGGCTTCAAGTTCAAACCGGTGGAGGAGTGAGAATGGAGAAGCTGCTCTGCACAGCCAGCGACGAGGACTATGCGAAGGTGAACTGCCAGCGGGAGCGCGACTCCTGCAGGATGTGCTGCATCTTCCACGTGTGCGAGCACGGCTGGCGCACCCGTGAGGTGTGGCGCACCTGCGAGCACTTCCTGGCGGGGACCTGCTTCTACAGGGGCGGGAGTGCCAAATAATATCCCCTTCCACGGCGCGGAAAAAAACAGCCCTCTCCTCAGGGTGAGATGAAGACCACGTTGTCCCCGCGGATTATCACCAGTCCAAGCCTGCGCACCGGCGTGCCGTCCTTTATCTCATCCGCATTCTGGAGCACCACATTCATGTGCATGTCGTAGCCCTTCAGGGTGCCCCTGTACTCCTTGCCGCCCTTGAGGCCAACCAGCACCGGCGAGTCCAGGCTCTTGTGAAGAACATCCAGCGGTCTCTGCGCCATCTCTTTTCCTCCTCTGAGGTTTATGAGTTCGCCGCTGGGGTATTTAAACTTTGCGCAGCTCCTGTGTGCCTGTGTTATCTGCAAATTATTTCGCCTTATGCAGGTGCCTCTTTCTCGGCCCATCCCCAAAACCTTTATCCTTCATCTCATCTAAATTAAAACAATGACTCCTCAGGAAAAGCGAATGCAGAAACTCATAAAAAGAGCTGAGGCTGATGAAGACATCCTCGCTGTAATAATCTACGGTAGTTATGCCAGGGGAGAACCCTTCAGAGATATAGACCTGTGTCTGGTTTTATTTCCTCATGCCGAGAGCAAGAGTTTTGAGAAGAGGCTGGAATATTCCGAGCACGAGGATATAGATGTGCACATCTTCAGCCAGCTCCCGCTGTACGTAAAACCAAAGGTGCTTAAAGAGGGCAGAGTTGTGCACTGCAAAAATGAAGACCTGCTCTATGACATTGTAATAAGAACTGCAAAAGAATACGAGGATTTTAAGCCCAGATATAGGATGTACCTGGAAGGGGTGTTGAATGGATAGGGAGAGGATATTATCAAAAGTGGCAGAAATAGAGGGAGGCTTATCCATGAAAAGAGTTACTCCGAGGCTAAAAATTAAAAACCCTGCCGTCAATCTAAGCGCGTGAATCTGCTCAGGCTGGCGCGGAGCATAGGCAGGGAGCTGCGCGAGGTTGTGGAGGAGGCGCTGGAGAGCGGCGACGCCGCTCGCGAGGTTGGAATCGGCGCAGACGGCACGCCCACAGAAGCGATTGACAGGCTGGCGGAGGGGCTTGTTCTCAGACGCCTGCGCGAGGCCGGCAGCTTCTTTGTGCTGAGCGAAGAAGCGGGCAGCGTGGCTCTCGCAGAGGAGCCGGAGTACATAGCCGTGGTGGACCCCATAGACGGCTCCTACAATGCGCTTCACCGCCTGCCCTTCTATGCCTTTTCAGTTGCCTTTGCGCCCTACCGCGAGGAAGCAAGCCTTGCTGATGTGGTCTCTGGCTATGTGCTCAACCTCTACTCAGGGGACGAGTTTGCAGCGGAGCGCGGCAGGGGGGCACGGTTCAACTCCACTACGCTGAGGGTCTCAAAGACAAAGGCGCTGAAGGGCGCAACCCTCTGCGTGTACTCAACACCCGGGAGCATCCACAGGCTGCTTCCCCTGCTCAGGCGCATAAAGCGGGTGCGCACCCTGGGGAGCGCCGCCCTGGAGCTGTGCCACGTCGCGAGGGGCGACTTCCACGCCTTCGTAGATGTGCGCACCTACCTGCGCAACATCGACATAGCTGCGGCAAAGCTCGTGCTTGAGGAGGCGGGCGGCGTGGTGACGGATGTTCGTGGAATCCCTCTGGATGTCTCGCTCCTCAGGATAGAGAGACTGAACATAGTGGCCGCGCACACCGGGGAGATACATGGGAATATAGTAAAAATTCTGAGGATGACGTCAACTTAGGCTGACAGAGGGCGAATGTCTGCGGGATATTTTTATCGGACCTCTATACAGGTTCCGACTGTGCTGCAGACCTCCTCGGCCGGTGATAAAGCGGAGGTACTAACGCTTTAAACCTTCGGCAGTTTTGAGATGAAACCTGCATATAAACTATTTTTACGGCCCCATGTATTATCCCTCTCCGCGACCCTTCCGGAAGCTTCATTAATGCAGCATATCCATCTGCTTTCATACTTGCCCAAGTTTTTTAACCTCCTGAGAGGATAAAAACACGTGGTTGAAATGCGCACCATAGAGCTTAAAGGCGAGAAGGTGGTGATGATAGACCAGACCCTCCTGCCCGAGGAGGTAAGGCTCATAGAGTGCTCAGACACCGAGTGCATCGCCGAGGCCATAGAGAGCCTCAGGATACGCGGCGCTCCCGCCCTCGGAGTGGCCGCCGCCTTTGCACTGGCCCAGACGGCGCTAAAACATGCGAACTCCGGGAGAGAGGAGGTGCTTGCAGCGCTGGAAAAGACCTACAGGCGAATAAAGGCAACACGTCCCACGGCGGTGAACCTGCACGCTGCGCTTGAGCGCGTAATGGGCAGAGCCAGGGAGAGCCATAATCCGGCGGAGGCCGCGTACAGAGAGGCGATGAGGATTTACGAGGAGGACTTCGAGGCGAATCGCAGGCTGGGGGAGCACGGAGCAGAGCTCTTCGAGGATGGTGATGTGGTGCTCACCCACTGCAACACCGGTGCCCTCGCAACCGCCAGCTACGGCACAGCGCTCGGCGTAATAATCACCGCCTGGCGCCAGGGCAAGAAGCTAAAGGTCTTTGCTGACGAGACGCGCCCGCTGCTGCAGGGTGCCCGCCTTACCGCATGGGAGCTGGTGCAGGAGGGCATACCTGTTACTGTTATCACCGACAGCAGCGCGGGATATGTGATGCGCACCCAGGGGGTGAGCAAGGTTATAGTGGGCGCCGACAGGATAGCCGCCAACGGCGACACCGCCAACAAGATAGGCACCTACTCCCTGGCGGTACTCGCAAAGCAGCACCGCATACCCTTCTACGTGGCCGCTCCGCTCTCCACCATAGACCCCGCCACGCCGAGCGGTGAGCAGATACCGGTGGAGTACAGGAAGCGGGAGGAGATTGAGTTCTTCAACGGCCGGCGGATTGTGCCAGCCGGGGCAGAGATACTCAACCCCGCCTTCGACGTTACGCCAGCGGAGTACATCTCGGGAATAATAACCGAGGCAGGCGTGCTTACCCCGCCCTACGGGGAGAGCATCCGCCGCGCGCTGGAGAGGCGCTAAGCTATTTATATAATCCGGGGCTAATGCTATCTATGCGTCTCCTCCTGCTCCTGCTGCTCCTCCCCCTTGTGCATGCGGAGCCCCAGCTCAGCGCAGTGGAGCACAACATAACCTACCTGCTGGGGGAGGAGAAAATTGTCGTAAAGGAGAGCATAATCCTGAAGAACAGCCCCTTCTCTGTTACCACGCCGGTTTACTACCGCCTCACCCCGGGAGCGGAGAATATAGCCGTGGAGACAGGAGGCGGCGCCACCTATGAGGTGGACGAGACCTACGGCGGTGTGATATTCAGCTTCAGGAACGCCTACTCCACGCGGGTTAAAATTAAGCTCAGCTACTCCTACACCACCACAAACCTGCGCAGGAGCGACGGGAGCTACCTCTTCGAGGGAGAGGCGCTGAAGCGCGCATACCCCTGGGGAATAAGGGTGGTGCACCTGCGCTTTGTTGTGCCTCCCAGCTTCAGCTTCGGCGAGGTTTTACCGCAGCCCGCGGAGATAGGCGAGAGAGAGCTGCTCTACAGGATAACCTATCTGCAGCCTGAGGCCTACGGGGGCTTCCCGGTGCGCATCGAGTATGCCAACTACGCAGAGCTGGCCGACAGGAGTCTGAGCATAGCCAGGGCGAGGGAGCAGGAGACCTTCCTCGCGGTTAGGGAGGCAAACCTGAGCATACTCAATGCTTACAGCTATGAGGCAAACCTTTCAGCGGCGGAGGCGAGCTTTTCCAGAGCACTGGAGCATCTGCAGGAGTACTTCACACTCAGACAGGAGGCAGAGGCTCTGCTGGAGGAGAACAGCTATCTCGCCTACAAAAAAGCCCGCGCGGCGGTGGAGCAGCTGGAGCTTGCGGGTATAAGGGCGAGGGAGGCGCAGAGCAGCGCACGCCTCGCGGTTCAGATGGCGCTTGAGAGGAAGCTGGGCTCCCTGGAGGAAAACCTGAGCCAGCTGGGCGAGGCAAGGGAGGAGCGCGTCGTCGTGGTGGAGAGGCAGAGCAATAGCCAGATATACAAGTACGCCTTCTTTGGCCTTGCCGCCATCTTCGCCCTCTTTGTTGTGAGCGAGCTCAGACGTATCCTGGTGCCAAGAAGCTACCGCAGGAGGAGCAGCGTGGGGGACTTCAGGGTTATTGGTGACCTGAAGCGCAGGAGCTTCGAGGGATTTGAGAAGAAGGTGGCGCGCGTGAAACGTGGTGTGGACATCGCCAGGGAGATTCGCGAGCTCAGGAGGCGGGAGGAGAAGCTCAGGCTGGGAATAGAGAACCTCAGGAAGAAGCTTATCCAGGGCGAGATAGGCGAGGAGACCTACCTGGCTGAGAAGGAGAGGTTTGAGGGGGAGATAAGGGATGTTGAGGGCAGAATAGCAGAGCTTGAGAGAGAGCTGAGCCGGGTGAAGAGGAAGCATGAGACGGGTTGAGCAGATTAAACTGAGGCGCAGAATGAGCGTGGACGAGCTGATGAGGGAGTACGGCAGGGCGGGTGTACTGGGCGCCGGCGCTCTGGGGAAAGCGTGCGACATCCTGGAGGAGATGATTAGAGCGAGGGCCACCGTGTTCCTGGGTCTTGCCGGACCTCTGGTGGCAGCAGGCATGCGCGGTGCAATCACTGAGCTGATAAGGATGGGTGCCGTCAGCGCCGTCGTGACCAACGGCGCAAATGTGGTGCACGACGTTATCGAGGCGATTGGCGGAGCCCACTACGTGGGAAGCTTCGGGGAGAGCGATGCCGAGCTGCACAGCGCCGAGATAGGCAGGATAGGCAACGTGTACACCCGCGTTAAGGACTTTGTGGCCTTCGAGGACTTCGCCAGGGAGCTGCTCTCAGAAATAGAGGAGGACAGGAGGCGGAACCTTTCAATTCGGGAGCTCCTCACCGAGATAGGCAAACGCTTGGCGGATGAGGGCTCCTTCCTGAGGGCAGCCTTCGAGCGGCGCGTGCCTGTGTTCTCGCCGGCGGTGGTGGATTCGATGCTCGGGCTGCAGCTCTTCTTCTTCGCGGAGAGGCATCGCCTGGTTCTGAACGCTGTGAGGGACATGAAGGAGCTGGCCCAGCTGGTGTTCGATGCAAAAGAGGTGGGGGCGCTCTTCCTGGGCGGTGGTGTGCCCAAGCACTATATCCTGGGGGCCAACCTGCTGCGCGGGGGCATAGACTACGGGGTGCAGGTGACCCTCGACAGGGAGGAAGCTGGCTCCCTGAGCGGGGCGAAGCTGGAGGAGGGGATAAGCTGGGGTAAGACAAAGGCGGAGGGAAGGGTGGTAAGCGTCGTGGGTGATGTCACGATTATCCTGCCCCTGCTGGTGGCCAGCCTCAAGGAGCGGCTGGGGGTGGAGGAGTGAGGCTGCGCAGGGAGAACGGACTCATCCTGGCTCTTGACGTTACCTCCCGCGGGAGAGCTGTTGCCCTCGCAGAAGAGGTGATCGACTACGTGGACGCCTTCAAGATTGGCTACCCCCTGGTGCTCTCCTCCGGTCTTGACGTGGTGGGCGAGCTATCCAAGCTGGGGAAGCCGGTTATTGCCGACTTCAAGGTGGCTGACATTCCCCACACCTCCCGGGCAATCTGCGAGCAGGCGGCACACGCAGGGGCGAGCTTTGTCATTGTGCACGGCTTTGTGGGCGAGGATGTGCTCAGGGCATGCTCCGAGGTTGCTGAAATCTTCGTCGTTGCCGAGATGAGCCATCCGGGTGCCAGGAGGTTTATGCAGCCCGTGGCGGAGGATATAGCAAGACTTGCAAGGAGGCATGCGTACGGCATAGTTGCGCCTGCCACAAGACCGGAGCGCATCACAAAGCTTCGCGCCGCCGCGGGGGGGCTGGTGATAATCTCCCCCGGGGTAAAGGCGCAGGGCGCCGAGCCGGGGGATGCGATACGTGCGGGCGCCGACTTTGAGATTGTGGGGCGGGGTATTTACGCCTCGGCAGAGCCTCGAAGGAGCGCCGCTGAGATCGCGTGCGAGCTCAGGAGGGCGCTGCGCCTCAAGCAGAGGGGCGGAGTAGAGGGAGTCAAATAGAGGCGGTGCAATACCCGGCGGAAGCCTCATTTCAGCAGCGCAAAAAACAGCTTCCCCTTCTCTGTGATTTTTATGAACCTGCGAGGCCTGTCCCCGCGCAGCTTCGTCTCCCTTACCCTTATCAGACCCTTCCTCTTGGCCTCGTCCAGGGCGAGGTCTATCTCCTTTCGCGGTTTTCCCAGCGCCTTTGCGAGGCGAATCTGGCACACCTCGTCGTAGGCGCACAGATTGAGCCCGAGCATCCTGCACCTGCCGCAGATGTCGTCCTCCTTTACGGGAAGGACCTCTGAGGCGGGTATAAAGCTTATTCTTGTTTTCATCCTCCTCAGATAAACTGTGTTTTCCGGCTATTTAAAATTTCGCTCCTCTGGCAGAGACGCCGCAGAGCTAATGGAAATCTTTATATAAGTGAACTTTTCAAAAAACCTCGACCTCAGGGTGGTGCCATGGTCAGGTGTGAGGACTGTGCCCTGCTGGAGAATCTATTCACGGATCGCACCACACTGCGCAGGTGCCTCATGCACAACCGCTGGAATCTGAATGTGGAGAAGAACAGAAGATGCAAGGACTTTCAGCCGGGACCATGAGGGTTGCTGTTTTTCAGCGAGGTGAGAGAGGGGAGCACAAGATTAAGGGCATTAGAAAGTATGGCGGGGGCATTGAGCTGGAGATTTTCACAGTGCCCGAGGCGCTGCCGGAGATTATAGACGAGCCGGAGGAGTACATCCCCGGCGACTTTGAGGCCGAGCTTGTGCTGGACTTCCTGTATCACCCCGACCTGAGCGAGTTTCTTGTGGAGGTTGCGAAGCGGAAGGGCGTGCCGGTTGTTGCACCCGGGAGGAGCATCACCGGTGCAATAACCCCGCCCACCTGCTGTGGCCTGGGCGATGTGGAGAAGACCGGCGACTACGGCAGGCGCTTCGGAGCACCTGAGCTGGAGGTGGAGGTGCGCCGCGGCAGAGTTGCAGAGGTTAAGGTGAAGAAGGGTGCCCCCTGCGGCGCCACCTGGGAGGCGGCCGGGAGGGTGAAGGGAATGCGCGTTGAGGAGGCGGTGCACAGGTTTGCGCTGGAGGTGCAGTTCGTGTGCAGGGCGGCTGCGGGATACCTCGCAGGGGTGAGCAAAAAGGCTCCGCTGCACTTCGCTGGCGAGGTGCACATCGCCGCGCTTAAAAAGGCGCTGAAAAAGCGGCAGTAGTAGTTACCTCTCTATTACCGTCTCCTCCACCTCCATCCCGAAATGCCTCCCTTCTGTGGAGATGTAGAGGAGCACCTCGTCGCCTATCTTGAGCCTCGACACTGAGATGGGCTTTCCATCCTTCGAGACCAGGTTAATCGTTTCGGCATTCTGCAGCAGCGTCTTGAAGCGCCTCCCCTCAGCTTCTGCCTCCACAAGAATGAGGGGACGGCGCTCTATCTTAACCCTGCCAACCACCACGCGCCTTGTGCTGCCCCCGGCATCGACTGCCAGAACCTCGTCCCCTGCGCTGAGCTCGCTCAGGTAGCGGGTCTTCCCGCCCGGGGCGAGAACGTACGCATGCACAGCTCCGGCGTTCACGCGGAATGGGCGGGAGGCCACGTACTCGCTCTCCAGGGTTTCGGAGTGCACAAGGAAGAGGCCTGCAGCCTGACTCCCCACCAGCATGCCCTCGCCCACCCTAAGCAGCGAGGCGGTGTCTATGCACACGCGGTCGCCCATGCCCACCTGCCTGAGGTTGACCACCCTCGCCGGCACGAGCTCCAGCTTTTCAGTGCTCCTGGAGATGAGCTCCGAAACGCGCTTTATCTCGGCCACATCGCCGCCCTCCAGAAGCACTCCGTCGGTGCCCACCTCAAGGGTTTCGAGTGCAAGCCTCGCCTCCTGTGCGCTGCGCACAGCGGCGATGACCTTAACCTCTTCCTTCTGAAGCTCTGCTATCAGGTTTTCAAGGGGGATGACCTTCCAGTCCCTGCCCACCACCACGATGTAGTCAACCCGCTTCGCAAGCAGAGCTGCCAGGCGCTCATGTGCCTTGCTCAGGATCTCAACCCGCGCTGCGACCTCCTTTCCCTGAGCCCTGAGTTCCGCCATGCTTTCGATTCCCGGTAGCTCCTCCAGCTCCTCCGGAAGCTCTGTCTCTGCAAAGCTGAGGAGCGCAACCTCGCAGTTCTGGCACACCAGCTTTATGTTTCCCAGTCTCTTTGCCCTGGCGGCGTCTTCCTCCCTCACAATCACCGCCGAGGCGCCTGATTCGAGGGCAGCGGTGATTACCGCCTTTCGCTCCTCCCAGCTATCCTGCGCCGTGGCATCCACCCAGAAGAACTTCATCTACTCCAGCTCCCGCATCGCTTCTTCTGCGCTCTTGCCCTCGTGCACAATAGCTGCGATTGCTCTCACCATTTTGGTCGGGTTTTTATGCTGGAAGATGTTTCTTCCTATGCTTGTTCCTGCGGCACCTGCTTCTATTGCCCCAGCCACCATCTCGAGAACCTCGCGGTCTGAGCCCATTTTTGGTCCGCCCGCTATCACCACAGGCACAGGGC
>WANX01000121.1 GCA_015521565.1 Candidatus Hydrothermarchaeota archaeon | reverse complement strand
GGAAAAATAAAAATTAACTCATGAAGAAATACGACGCTATTGCCATAGGCACAGGTTCTGTTATGAGTGTGGTCTCGGGGTTAATAGCAAGAAACCCCGAGGCAAGAGTGGCGGTTATCGACAAAGATGAGCCGGGAGGAATATGCCTCACCAGGGGATGTATACCATCGAAGATTCTGCTGTATCCTGCTGAGCTTATCTACGAGATAAAAAGAGCAGAAGAGTTTGGAATAAGCGTGGAGATAAAAGACATCGACTTCGGGAAAATAATGCAGAGAATGCGTCGGATTATAGAAAAAGACATTAGAGAGATAGAGAAAAGCCTCAAAGAGCACCCCAGCATAGACTACTACCGGGCTAAAGCCAGCTTTGTAGCTCCATACACCCTTGAGGTCAATGGCGAGAGAATAAAGTCTGAGAAAATATTCATAGGCTCCGGTTCAAAGCCCCTGGTTCCGCCGATAAGGGGTTTGAAGGAAACTGGCTACCTAACCAGCGACACCCTGCTAAAGCTTGAAGAAATGCCCGGGAGTCTATGCATAATCGGTGGCGGCTACATAGCCATGGAGTACGGAAACTTCTTTGCCAGGCTTGGCAGCAAGGTGAAAATCGTGGAGGCTCTGGACAGGGTGCTCTACAATGAAGAAGAAGAGCTCTCTATGGCGGTGCAGAAAGAGATGAGCAGGGTGGCCGAGCTCTACACCGGTCACAGAGTTGTGGAAGTGAAAAAGAGAGGCAATTCAAAGGCAGTGGTGGCGGAGAGAAGCGATGGCAAAAAAGTTGAGATAGAGGCGGAAGAAATACTTGTGGCTGTGGGAAGGGCTTCAAATTCAGACCTGCTGAAGCCGGAGAAGGGCGGAATTAAAACCGACGCCAGGGGCTGGATAATTGTGAATGACTATCTGGAAACCTCTCAGCCAGGAGTCTATGCGCTGGGAGATGCCAACGGCAGATTCATGCTGAAGAACGTGGCCAACTACGAAGCTCGGGTGGTCTTCTACAATGCAGTGCTGGGTAAGAAGGTAAAAATGGACTACTCTGTTGTGCCCCACGCAGTCTTCACCCAGCCAGAGATTGCCAGCGTAGGTTTAAAGGAAAAGGAGGCTGTTGAGAAGTTCGGAAAAGAAAATGTGCTCATAGGCTACGAGCGGTATGAAAACACCGGCAAGGGAATAGCGATGAACGCGGAGGGCTTTGTCAAGGTAATCGTATCAAAGAAGGGGGAGATTCTGGGTGCACACATAGCAGGTGTTTCTGCCTCTGTGCTCATTCAGGAGGTGGTGAATCTGATGAAGCTTAAAGCAGGGTATGAAGCCGTGCTCGAGGCCATGCACATCCACCCGGCTTTAAGTGAGGCTGTGCAGCGGGCTTTTTCAAGCCTGATGACACCTGAAGAGTATCACAGGGAGTTTGGCAAAAATTCACCGCCTTAGAAACAGTTTTATACCACCTTCCCCAAACTCCACCTGAGGCGTGAGCATGAGAAGGTACCCAACGCGCAGGGGCAGGTTCGGGAAATACGGCGGAAGGTACATGCCCGAGGTTCTGATGCCGGCGGTGGAGGAGCTTGAGAGGGCGTATGCAAAGTTCCGCAAGGACAGGGAATTCAAAAGGGAGCTGGACTACTACCTGCGGGAGTACGTGGGCAGGCCAACGCCTCTCACCTACTGCGCCAACATGAGCGAAGATTTAGGATTCAAGGTTTACCTGAAGCGCGAGGACCTCGCGCATACGGGGGCGCACAAGATAAACAACACCCTGGGGCAGGCGCTGCTTGCGAAGCGGATGGGCAAGAGCAGGATTATCGCAGAAACCGGCGCGGGGCAGCACGGCGTCGCCACAGCCACCGCTGCAGCTGTGCTTGGCCTTAAATGCGAGATTTACATGGGCACCGAGGACATGGAGAGGCAGAAGATGAATGTTTTCAGGATGCGCCTCCTCGGGGCGGAGGTTCACCCCGTGGCGAGCGGCTCCAGGACGCTTAAGGATGCAATTAACGAGGCCCTGCGCGACTGGCTGGCCAACGTCACCACAACGCACTACCTCCTCGGCTCTGTGCTGGGTCCGCACCCCTATCCCGCGATGATCCGCGACTTCCAGAGCGTTATTGGCAGGGAAACAAAGAGGCAGATGCTCAGGCACGAGCGCAGGCTGCCAAGCGCGATTATCGCCTGCGTCGGCGGGGGGAGCAACGCCATGGGCATCTTCTACCCCTTCCTGGACAACACCGAGGTCGAGCTAATAGGCGTTGAAGCTGGAGGCGAGGGCATAGAGACAGGGAGGCACGCGGCGCGTTTTGCCGCCGGCAGGGAGGGTGTGCTCCACGGCACCTACACCTACGTGCTCCAGGACGAGTACGGGCAGATCGCTACCACCCACAGCATAAGCGCCGGCCTGGACTACCCCGCGGTTGGACCTGAGCATGCGTTGCTCCGCGAGATAAAGCGGGCAAAGTACTACTACGCCACAGACGACGAGGCGCTTGAGGCCTTCCACTACCTGAGCGAGAAGGAGGGTATTATACCCGCGCTTGAAAGCGCCCACGCCGTTGCCTGGCTGCTGAAGAACGCTGATAAATTTGACAGGGGCGATGTGGTGGTG
>WANX01000120.1 GCA_015521565.1 Candidatus Hydrothermarchaeota archaeon | reverse complement strand
TAAATACCATATGTTGGATCGATCAGATCACAAATTTACGTAAAGTGATCTGATTGGATCTTAATAAAAATTATGATCCAGAATCACGAAAAATGTGCGAAATAACCCATGAAGACTACCTCAAATTCCGCCAAACTCACCCTTATGTCGTCATCGAAAATGTGAAGGTCGCGCTTCCCGAGAGGCACGTTATAAAAAAATTCGCCCCGGAGAATTTTAAGCTTGAGACCACGACGGTGTGGAGCTTTCCGGAGCGCGGGGACTGGGCTACGCACCGCGGAAACTACCGGGGCAATTGGTCGCCCTACATTCCCAGAAACCTAATTCTGCGCTACACCGAGAAGGGCGACCTCGTGCTGGACCAGATGGTAGGCTCGGGCACAACTGCGGTTGAGTGCAGGCTTCTGCAGCGGCGCTGCATAGCCGTGGACATAAATCCTGACGCAATAATGGTCACAAGGAACCGCCTCCACTTCTCCTTCGTGCCTCTCGACGAGGAGGAGCCTGAGATAAGAACCTACGTCGGAGACGCGCGCAACCTGAACCTGATTCCGGACGAAAGCGTTGACCTAATCGCCACGCACCCGCCCTACGCCGGAATAATCGCATACTCCGCGAAGCGCGTTCCCGGGGATTTATCCTCGCTCAAGCTGGAGGACTACATAGAGGAGATGCGCAGGGTTGCTGAGGAGTGCTACCGCGTGCTCAAGCCCGGGAAGCACTGCGCCGTGCTGATTGGAGATACGCGGAGGCACAGGCACTACGTGCCCATAGCTACGAGGGTGCTTCAGGCATTTCTCAGCGTCGGCTTTGTGCTCCGCGAGGAGGTGATTAAGCTCCAGTGGAAGATGAAAACCACCCGCGAAAGGTGGCGTGGCAGGTACGACTTCCTTCTCATCGCCCACGAGCACCTCTACATCTTCAGAAAGCTGGCAGAAGGGGAAAAGGCGAGCAGATACAAAGCGAGTGCGAGACGGTAGCTACTCCAGCACCCTTATTCCGTCCCGCGTAAATCCCAGGCGGAGTATGTCCTTCGGGTGCTCGGTGCCCTTGAGCTTGCGCACCTGCAGCCCCGGCTTAAAGGTGGTGGGTGTCTCACCTCGCTGCAGGTAGAGGTAGATGACGCCGTCAGCCATGTAGCTCTCGGGCGAGGTCCGCGCCTCCTCCGGCGAAAACTCCGCCACGATAAGTGTGAGCGTCTCCATCGCCTTGAGCACCGTGAAGAACTCGTGCAGAAAGCGGCGGTACTCCTGGGGCGCAGAGAAGGTGTAGGAGAAGGGAGTTATGGAGTCTATCACCACCCTGCGAGCGTCGCTGCGCCGGATAAAGCTAAGGGTCATGTCCAGCGCCTTGCGCGCGCCCTGCTTCATGAGCACCTCGCTTATATCCAGGAACTTAACTCTGCCTTCCTCCACCAGGCGGCGGTCGTAGAAGGAGTAGCCCGCCATGTAGCGGTGAATCTGGTCCACGGGCTCTGAGATGGCAGTGACGTATATCCCAGTCTCGCCGAGCCTCGCCCCGCGGAAGAGGCACTGCATGCACAGCGTCGTCTTTCCGGTGCCCGGCTCGCCGGCGACGAGAATTACACCCGGCGCTGGCAAACCGCCACCTATGCGCTCATCCAGACCTTTAACTCCTGTGGAGGCTCTCCTTATATCCATAGCACCACCTAATAATCTGGCAGCCATCTATTTAAGGGTTGACATAGCACCTCTTATAACCGCACCGCTTCAGCTGGCTTTCATAGAGGGAGTTTCTGCACTTTCCTCTTTATCACTTTGTAAAAAATAAGATATTTGTATCGCCTGGAACAGTATAGATATGAGGCTGTCCGGATTAATTGTGCCAGAGTCCCGGGCTTTGCCACCTGCCGGGCGGCCTCCCCCACCTCCTCCTGGTAAAAATGCTCGCCTTTTAGCTTCTCGGATTACCTCCGCTTCAGTAAGGGATATATAAGCTTTGAGGTAAACTTGAATTCATGCGAAAGCTTGCGGAGATCTTCAAAACCACCCTGGCGATTAAGCGTGAAGAAGAGGTGCTCTTAGTTACCGACGACGCCATGCTTGAGGTGGCCTCCCTCATAGAGAGCGCCCTCCGCGAACTGAGCGATGAAGTGCTTGTGCTTAAAATGCGCCCCCGCGGGATGCACGGTGAGGAGCCGCCCCGCGTCGTTGCGCAGGCAATGAAGCACGCGAGCGTGGTTGTGGCCCCGACCAGCAAATCCCTGAGCCACACCTCCGCGAGGAAGCGCGCCTGCGAGGCAGGAGCAAGGGTGGCGAGCATGCCGGGGATTACGCTGGAGATGCTGACCGCCGGGGGGATGCAGGCGGATTATGGGGAGGTGGAGCGGCTTGCAAAGGCGGTTGCGGAGAGGCTGAGCAGGGCGGAAAGCATAAAAATAAAAAGCCCGCTGGGCACAGATTTCAGGGCAAGCCTTAAGGGCAGAAGGGCTCTGGCTGATACCGGCATAATCACAAAGCCGGGCGACTTCGGAAACCTCCCGGCTGGCGAGGGCTTTATCGCTCCCGTAGAGGGCGAAAGCGAAGGCGTGCTCGTCTTCGACGGCTCCTTTGCCGCGCTGGGAAAGCTTGCGGAGCCTCTCAGGGTACGCGTGCATAAGGGCAGAGCGGTTGAGGTTGAGGGGGATGGAGGTAGAATAAGCGCCCTCTTCCGGCGCTACGCAAATGCGAGCAACGTCGCCGAGGTTGGGATAGGCGTCAACCCGGCTGCGAGGGTAACAGGCAACGTGCTCGAGGACGAGAAGGCCTTCCGCACGGTGCACGTAGCCTTCGGCGACAACCACACCTTTGGAGGGCGCACCAGGGCGGAGGTTCACCTGGACGGGGTAATTCTCAATCCCAGTGTGTGGCTCGACGAAGAAAGGCTCATGGAGAAGGGCAGGCTATGCTTCCGGTGATGCTCAACCTTGAGGATAAAGAAGCAGTGGTCTTCGGCGGCGGTAAGGTGGCCGAGAGGAGGGTGGCGAAGCTTCTAAGGGCGGGTGCCAGGGTAAAGGTGGTGAGCAGGAGCTTCACCCCCGCGCTTAAAAAGCTGCAGGGGAAGAGGCTCACCCTGGTGGAGGAGGAGCTCCGCTGGGAGAGCATAGCCGCGCACCTGGGCGGTGCCTTTCTCGTGCTTGCTGCCACCAGCAATGCGGAGCTGAACGACGCCATTGTTCGCGTGGCAAGGGAGAAGGGAAAGCTGGTCAACCGCGCCGACGGCATGGCAGACTTCATCATACCTGCCTGCTTTGAGGCCGGCGATGTGGTTATCGCGGTCTCCACCAGGGGCAGGAGCCCTGAGGTTGCGAAAATAATAAAAAGGAGGATAAAAAAAGCCGTAACACAGGAAGATATTCTCTTGGTAGAGTTGCAGGAATTTTTGAGAGAAGCCTTGAAGCGCAGAATACCGAGCCAGGCAGAGAGGAGCCGCATGCTCAGGGCGATTGCACGGGATGAGAGAATTCTTGAGAGGCTCAGAAGGGGCGACCTCGAGGGAGCAAAGCAGCTTGCGCTGGACTATCTGGAGGCATGAGATGCACACCGTAAATATACGCGTAACCCACCACCGTGCGGATGTGGCAATTCTCGAGGTATTTGCCTTTCCCGATGTGAAGAAGGCGCTCAAGGACATCCATGCCCTGCGCTCCGTCAAAGAGTGTGTTATTATCCAGACCTGCAACCGCGTTGAGATCTTCGCCGCCGCCGAGGACGTGAACCTGGCATACCACGACATTGTGGACTACCTGATGGAGGACGTCATCTCCCGCATGCGGGCGAGGAAGGCCTTTGAGCATGCAGACGCCGAGTGCGTGCCCCCCGAGCTGCTCACAAAGCACATCGTCCAGTTTTCGGCGAAGCTGCACGACGCCATGGAGGTTGAGTACCACACCGACGCGCTGCGCCACCTCCTGCGCCTTGCCGCCGGCATAGAGTCGATGATCGTGGGGGAGGACCAGATTCTGGGGCAGGTGAGGCATGCCTACAACCTGGCGAAGGCTCTTGGCACCGTAGGACCTTTCTTCGAGAAGGTCTTCACAAAGGCGCTGCACGTTGGTCAGGTGGTAAGGGCAAAGACGAATATAAACAAAGGGGCTGTGTCCATAGGGAGCGCCGCCGTGGAGCTGGCGGAGCAGGAGCTTGGTAGCCTTAACGGCAGGGTTGTTCTGCTTATAGGCGCGGGCGAGATGGGCAAACTCGTGGCGAAGTCGCTGGCGGAGCACAGGCTAAAGGCGGTGCTCGTGGCAAATCGAACCCACGAGAAGGCGCAGAGGCTTGCGGAGGAGCTCGGCGGAAGAGCGGTGCCCTTTGAGGAGCTTGAGAGCGCGATAGCAGAGAGCGATTTGGTAATCACAGCTACCAGCTCGCCTGAGGCGATAATTACAAGGGAGCTTATAGGAGACAGGGAGAAGGGGCTCGTTATTATTGATGTGGCAATACCGCGGGATGTTAGCGAAGACGTGGCTTCTGTCGAGGGGGTGCGCCTTTTCAACATCGACGGCCTGCGCTCCCTGGCGGAGCGCAACCGCAGAGCGAGGGAGAAGGAGATAGTAAAGGTGGAGAGGATAATAGAGAGGGAGATGGGTCTGCTCATAAAGCAGCTTTACCGCATCGACGTGGAGGGAATAGTCAGAGACCTGTTTAAGGAGGCGGAGATGGTGCGCCAGCGGGAGCTTGGGAAGGCGATGCGCATGCTGGGCAACGGAATAGGTGATAGGGAGAGGCGCATCATAGACGACCTCACCCGCGTGATTGTGAACCGCCTCACATCGCCAATAGCAGAGAACATCCGCAGGGCAGCGGAGCAGGGCGACCAGGAGGCGGTGAAGGTGGCGGAGAGGCTTTTGAGAGGTGCATAGAATGTTTCCTGCGCGGAGGATGAGGAGGCTGAGGAGGACAGCAAAGATAAGAAGCATGGTTCGCGAGACGGTGCTCACAAAAAACGACCTCATATACCCCATCTTTGTGGACGAGACGATAGAGGAGCGCGTTGAGATAGCGAGCATGCCGGCGCAGTACCGCCTGCCCCTGAGCGAGGTGCGGGACGAGGCGCTGGAGGTGGTGAGCCTGGGCATACCCGCGGTTATTCTTTTCGGCATACCAGAGCACAAGGACGAGGTGGGGAGCAGTGCCTACAGCAGCGAGGGCGTGGTGCAGCGCGCTGTACGCGAGATAAAGGACGAAGTCGGAGACGACCTGGTGGTTATTACCGACGTGTGCCTGTGCGAGTACACATCCCACGGGCACTGCGGCGTGGTTAAAGAGGGAGAGGTACTCAACGACCCGACGCTGGAGCTCCTCGCAAAGGAGGCGGTTTCGCATGCGGAGGCGGGTGCAGACATCGTCGCGCCCAGCGACATGATGGACGGACGCGTGGCAAAGATACGCGAGGCGCTTGACGACTCTGGTTATGAGAGCGTGGCGATAATGAGCTACGCCGCCAAGTACGCCTCCGCCTTCTATGGCCCATTTCGCGAGGCTGCGAAGAGTGCACCAGCCTTTGGGGACAGGCGCAGCTATCAGATGGACCCGGCGAATGCGAACGAAGCCCTGAGGGAGGTTTACCTTGACATACAGGAGGGCGCGGACATGGTGATGGTGAAGCCGGCGCTGGCATACCTGGATATTGTGGCGAAGGTTAAGGAGCGCTTCCGCATGCCCACGGCGGCCTACAATGTGAGCGGGGAGTATGCCATGGTGAAGGCTGCCTCTCAGGCTGGCTACGTGGACGAGAAGAGCCTCGTGCTGGAGGTGCTAACCTCCATTAAGCGAGCCGGCGCAGATATGATTCTCACCTACCACGCCAAAGAGGTTGCCACCTGGCTGGAGAGGGGTGAGTAGATGACGCGCTCAGAGGAGCTTTTCAACGAGGCAAAGCGCTACCTCGTTGGCGGGGTTAACTCGCCGGTAAGGGCGATGAAGCCCTACCCCTTCTTCACCGCCCGCGGCGAAGGGGCACGGCTCTACGACGTGGACGGCAACAGCTACATCGACTACTGCCTTGCGTATGGGCCGCTCATCCTGGGACACGCTCACCCTGAGGTGGTGCGCGCTGTTAAGCGGCAGCTGGAGCTGGGCTCAGCCTACGGCACGCCCACGGAGCTGGAGCTGGAGTTTGCGAAGCGCATCGTTAAGGCGGTGCCCTGCGCGGAGATGGTGCGCTTTGTGAACACCGGCACAGAAGCCACGATGGCGGCGATTCGCCTCGCAAGGGGGGTGACGGGAAGGAAGAAGATTGTCAAGTTTGAGGGTGCGTTTCACGGTGCCCACGACTATGTGCTTGTCAAGGCTGGAAGCGGCGCCACGACGCATGGCGTGCCCACCTCCGCCGGCATACCCGAGGAGACGACGAGGAACACATTGCTCGCGCCCTTCAACGACGAGGCGGCGGTGGAGAGGCTTTTCAAGGAGCAGGGTGAGGAGATCGCCGCTGTAATCCTGGAGCCGGTGATAGGAAACGCCGGCTGCATCCTGCCCGAAGAAGGCTTTCTTGCCTTCCTGCGCGAGGTGACGAGCGAAGCCGGGGCGATGCTGATCTTCGACGAGGTTATCACCGGCTTCAGGCTCCGCCTCGGCGGGGCGCAGGAGTACTACGGCGTTACGCCTGACATAGCAACGCTGGGCAAGATCGCGGGCGGGGGCCTGCCTATAGGCGTGGTAGCCGCCTC
>WANX01000119.1 GCA_015521565.1 Candidatus Hydrothermarchaeota archaeon | reverse complement strand
TTGGTACGGGCCTGCCGGGATTTGAACCCGGGCTTAGAGCTCCGGAGGCTCCCGTCCTGTCCTGGCTAGACTACAGGCCCAGAAAATAAGCTCAGGCTAACCTTGTTCAAACCAGCTAAAAAGCTCCCTGCGAATATCCTCCAGTACGGGTAGCCTCCGCCTCACCCTGTAAACATCTCCGGGGTCTATCTCCGCCTCCAGCAGCGCCTCTTCACCGCCAGCCCTTGCGAGTATCTCACCCCAGGGCGAGATGATTGCGCTACCGCCAGCGTAGGTATTGTGCTCGTCTCTGCCAACGCGGTTGCACGCCAGCATGAAGCACTGGTTCTCTATCGCACGGGCTCGTACAAGCACATCGAAATGCTCCTGGCGCTGTGCCGGAAACTCCGAGCTGAGCAGCAGCATCTCGCTTCCCATAAGCGCAAGCCGCCTGAACAGCTCCGGGAAGCGCAGGTCGTAGCAGGTTGCAAGCCCTAAGGTGTTGCCCCTTACGTTAGCCACCACGGGCTCATCACCGGGCGTAAAGTAGCGCTTCTCCTCGCCGAAAAGGTGAAGCTTGCGGTAGGCTGCGATTATTCCGCCGCCGCTTAAAAGCACGAAGGTGTTGTACAGCCTTCCAGCGTTGCTCTCAAGAAGTGTGCCAGCGATGAGCCTCTCACCCGCCAGCTCGCACAGCGTGCGCACCGTCCCTCCGCTTAGCGGCTCGGCGAGCTCTCTTAGCTTGGGAAAATCGAAGCCGGTGGTGAAGAGCTCTGGAAAGAGCACCAGCTCAGCGCGCGTGCGGCGAAGTGTGGCTTCTACTTTGGCGAGGTTAGCCTCCTTGTCGCCCAGCGCGATGTCCAGCTGGGCAACCGCCACGCTTAGCTTAGAAGAGCTCATGAAGGTGTATCTTGTGCTTTCCCAGCTTGCCGCCGTAGTTTCCTGCTGTAATCCTGCGCACACCCCTAACCTGAGTCGCCGCCTCTATACCGAGGCGCATTGCCTCCGCCACTGCGCTCGGGCTTATCCCGTCGATGACCACCTCAGCCACCGCGTTGGTCTCTGAGTCCAGCGCGGAGTTTTCGACCCTGTTCTTAAGCGTCGGGCAGAAGCGCTCGTTGGTTGTGGCCGGCATGAACCTGTACTTCTTTGAGCCCACCTTCGAGCCGCTTGCCACTATGCCTCCGGGGAAGGGTGTTATTGTGCCTTCCTGCCTTGAAATCGCCTCAACGGCGCGCTCGGCTGCGGTGAGAGCACTTTCGGCACTCTCAGCCAGGATGATAATGTTTCCGCCTGCCACACCCTTTGCCATGCTCAGGTTGCGCTCAATCATAAACTCTCCCATCATTATTGGCACAACCACCATCTCCCTGCCGAAGGCTTCGCGCACCTCCTCGTAGCCGTCGCCGAAGTACTTGAGCTTGTACCCCACGTCTATCTCCTCTCCCCCGCCCAGGGCGAAGACCCTTGTAGTGGGAGCGGTGAGCACACACTGACCTATGCGTTTCACAAGCTCCATCGTCAGGTTCTTCTTCGGTGCAAAGACCATGGCTGCACATCCCGGCCGGGAGTCAGGCGTCTCGCTCGGGGAAAGCATCCGCTCTATCCCCGCCTCGGCTGAGCATGCAATGAGCGACGTGCCAAACCCTGTGGCTTCCGTCGCGGCGGTGCGCGCCCACCTCTCGTTCACAGCTGTTACAATAAAACGCGAATACCAGCTGTCGAAGGCTTCGGCAAAGGTGTCTTCAATCTCGACGCCGTTCACCTTCATGTTCCAGCCTCCCAGCTTTTGAGGTATTCCTCCTGCTCCGGCGTGAGGGAGTCTATCTCAACCCCCATGCTTTCCAGTTTGAGCCTTGCGACCTCCCTGTCGATGTGCTCAGGCACAGGATAAACCCCGGGCTTCAGCTCAGAGCCGTGTTGTGCTATGTACTCAGCGCAGAGCGCCTGGTTTGCGAAGCTCATGTCCATAACACTCGCGGGGTGCCCCTCTGCGGCGGCCAGGTTTATGAGCCTTCCCTCCCCCAGAAGGTAGAGTCTTCGTCTGTTATCGAGGGTGTATTCGTCCACGTACTCGCGGATCCTGCGCCTCCGCTTTGCCAGTCTCTCGAGCGCTGGTATGTCAATTTCCACATTGAAATGTCCCGAGTTTGCGAGTATGGCACCATCCTTCATGAGCTTAAAGTGCTCCTCACGTATTACGTTTATATCTCCCGTGACGGTAACGAAAATATCTCCTATCTTCGCAGCCTCACGCATGGGCATGACGCGGTAGCCGTCCATCACCGCCTCCAGCGCCTTGAGCGGGTCAACCTCCGTTACCACCACGCTGGCGCCCATACCCTGGGCGCGTCTGGCGATGCCTTTTCCGCACCACCCGTAGCCAGCTACCACAAAGGTCTTGCCCGCGAGCAGCACGTTGGTGGCGCGAAGAATGCCGTCTATGGTGCTCTGCCCCGTGCCGTAGCGGTTGTCGAAGAGGTGCTTCGTCTTGGCGTCGTTTACCGCGATTATGGGGTACCTCAGCACGCCCTCACGCTCCATGCTCCTGAAGCGAATCACACCGGTGGTTGTCTCCTCGGTGCCTGCGATTATTTCATCGAGGAGCTCCTGCCTTGAGCTGTGTATCGTTGATACAAGGTCGCCGCCGTCGTCCAGGGTTATATTCGGACGAATATCCAGAGCGCGGTTTACGTGCTCATAGTAGGTCTCCCTGTCCTCACCCTTTATCGCAAACACCGGTATGCGGTACTCCTTCACAAGGCACGCGGCCACGTCGTCCTGGGTGCTCAGCGGATTTGAGGCACAGAGCGCAAGCTGTGCACCGCCTGCCTTGAGGGTTAGCATTAAGTTGGCAGTCTCCGTGGTTACGTGCAGGCAGGCCGAGATTCGCTTTCCCCTCAGGGGCTTCTCCTTTTCAAAGCGCTCGCGAATCAGGCGAAGCACGGGCATGTGCATGCCCGCCCACTCTATGCGCAGCTTGCCCTTCTCCGCCAGTGAGAGGTCCTTAACGTCGTAATCCACCAAGATAACCACCTCCTGAAAATTCTGCACGCTACTATAAAAGGCTATTCCTGTAGCTGGCGGAGGCGTTTATCAGCCCGCTCTCCAGGAAGTAGTCCCTCAAACTGGCCACCCTCTTTCTGGTGGTCATTCTCTTAAACTCCCGCCTGGCCTCTTCCGGCGAAGCTTCGACGTAGCGCATCCCCTCCACAAAGACATCCCTCACCCTGCCCTCGTCTTCACCCCCAAGCAGCGAGGCGAGGGTGGAGTAGTGCTCTCTGATTAGCTTCGCCAGCCTCAGTCCCTCCTCTCCAAGCCTGAACAGCTCCGCATCCGCTTTACCCTTTAAACCAGGACACTCACCGCTGTGATGCCTGAAGTCTATCCTACCCGCGGGTACGTCTATGCTGGCATAGTAGGGGTAGAGCCTGCATGTGCTTGGCTTAACCTCGTGAATGAAGCACTCTCTGGTGAGGGGGTTGTAAAAGATGCATCTCCCGGAGTTCTGGAAGGTTTTCAGTACGTAATACTCCACGAAGTAGTTGCGGGAGTCGAAGCTCCTCCCCACAGAGAAGAAGAAGTCACCGAGTGTCTGTCTGAACTCTCTAACAAACTCCAGCTCTCCAATGAGCTCGGGCATGGCGGCAAAGGTGAGGTAGTCCCACGCAAACTCCTCAAATTTCTGGTCTTCCGTATTCTCAAGAAACCGCTGGATTGCGGAGACCTCCTGAAAGTAGAGCCTTATACCTATTTTTCTGCTGCTGCCGAAACAGCACTTTCCACACCGCTGACATTCAAAGCCCAGCCGGATGTTTCTAAAGTTCAGGTTTATCTCCTTCACATTTCGCCTCCTGTGAGAGACTGAGAGGTAAGCTGTCTAACAAGGGGTGGTAATTTTGGTATTGGGTGTTGTGCACCTATCCAGCCACTGGGTGCGGGCACCACCCTGCTCGAGATACCTCCCGGGCCCCCAAGTTTTTTATCTGTGGCAGCACCGTATTAATAAAGGTGGTCGGATGCAGCGGGTGCTTAGGGATACAAGAGTCAGGGATGTAATGACCCGGGGGGTTGTGACGGTAAAGTTCTACGAGCCGGTAAAAGAGGTGCTCTCTGCAATGGTGGAAAACGATGTCTCGGCTGTAGTGGTGGTGGACGACAGAAACGAGGCCATGGGGATAATCTCAACTGTGGATGTGCTCAATGAGCTGAAAAGCAGGGGGGAGGATGAGGTCCGCAGGCTGGAGGCAGAGGAGCTCATGACGCCTTTTACAGTGTCAATAAGTCCAGAAAGCTCTCTGCTGGAGGCTGCGGAGGTGATGATTGAGAGGAGAATCCACCGCCTGGTGGTGCTTCATCCGGGAGAAATTGCCGGCGGCATACCAGTGGGCATCCTCTCAGCAACAGATGTGCTCAGGGTGCTCCACAAAAGTTTATAAGTAAGTTATAAGATGGCATATCTGAATATTTTTGCAGGGCCGGTGGTCTAGGGGTTATGACGTCACGCTTACAACGTGAAGGTCGGCGGTTCGAATCCGCCCCGGCCCATCCAGGGCATCCCCCCGGGTTACTCCAGACGGGGAGACAATTGTAAATGCGGTGGAAGCATAGCGGTATTGAGTATGACGAAGTACCGCAATATTTTGATGCAACTGACTGCAGTTGCCGGCGGCTTCGCCATGTCCGGCAGGACCGCTGCGGGTTTTTAAACACGATTTTAAATTATTCAAAGAATGTTAAAAACGCGGAGAGGTTGTATGGGGGCTCTCAGGCCGCTGATACTGGTGGCGGGGCTGGCGGTCCTGCTTATTCTGAGTCTGTACTTTCCTTACTCCAAGTTTACCGGTCAGCACACATTTATTTCTGGCTCCAATGTCAGCTGTGCTTCGTGTCATCCCTCACAGGCCGGGAATCTCTCTTTATCAGTTTACCACTCCTCCCTTGGCTGCCGCACCTGCCACAACACCACCTTTTCTCCCGGTCAGGAGGCTCATGCGGCGAGCATACCCCGCTGCATAGACTGCCATGGCAGCGTTGTTTCAGAGATAAACAGCACCTACGAGGCGCACATGCCCCTTTTCAGAAGCGCTGAGGACTACCGCATACGCCGCGGTCCCAACGAGGCCTGCCTGCTGTGCCACACCAACTACTCCTCAAGGATAACGCTGCTCTACTACGATTACATAAACTATACAGTGTACAACAACGTAACCTCACCAGATGGCGGTGAGACCTACCTCTACAATCTGGAAAATGTAACACCCGGTCCGCAGCGCAGCTACAGCGTTGATGTGCTGAATCAGGGCGGCAGCACCCACTACTGGCGCAACATCACCGACATAAGCTGCGTCCGGTGCCATGTGCGCATACAGCTTGGCAATACAGGCAACGCCCAGGGCTCACAGCACGCAGGAGATGTGACAGATACTGTGAGCATGTACAACATAGCCTCCGGTTCGCCCTATCATCCCGGGCACCAGAACTCAACCTACGGCGGTGCCACCGACGCCTACTGCAGGAGCTGCCACAGGAATGCCAGCTTCGACAGCTATGCCGGTGCGCCTTACTACAACTACAACCTCAACTCTTCTGCGGTGCACGCTGCGCTCAGGCTCACCTGCCTCACCTGCCACAACTCTACGGGACCGTATCCGCCCAGCAAGGAGCCCCACACCCGGGGCGGGCACAACTCAACCCAGTTTTACCAGGAGGTCCACCAGAAAGTAAGCCGCCGGCTTATTGGCGACCTGTGCACTGGCTGCCACCGCGCCAACAACCATGCTGGTTTGCCGCCAAGAAGTAGATATATGGACAGGTGTGCAACCTGCCACGGCGACTGCTCAGTGTGCCATGGCATGGGTGGGGGTATGGGTGGAGGAGGCATGGGCGGAGGTATGTGGAGCTTTAGCGGTGGCAGGGTGAAAAACGACGTTTACACGGAGCCGAAGGCGGCGGAGAGCGACACCTGGGTTTACAGGAGCTTCCAGATTAATTAGCAGGTACCCCAGGAGGAGAATATTTTAAATACCACTGCTCTATCAATATATGAAAAATTTCCAGTTCAGGAGGTTGCGGATGAAGGTACTGGTAAGTGACCATCTGCATGAGGCGGGAATAGAGCTTTTAAGGCAGCATGTGGAGGTGGAGGTAGCCGTCGGGCTTAGCAAAGAAGAGCTGATTGAGAGGGTCCGGGATAAGGATGCGCTTCTGGTTAGAAGCGCCACCCGGGTTACCCGGGATGTGATAGAGGCAGCGGAAAACCTCAAAGTTATAGGAAGGGCCGGCGTTGGTGTGGACAACATCGACATAAAGGCGGCGACTGAGCGTGGCATCATAGTGGTAAATGCCCCGGAGGCGTCGTCGATAACAGTGGCTGAGCACACAATAGGACTGATGCTTGCGCTGGCCAGGAGGATACCCCAGGCCAACGCCAGTCTGAAGGCGGGGAAGTGGGAGAAGAAGAAGTTTATGGGCGTTGAGCTGCGGGGCAAGACCCTCGGGGTAATTGGCATGGGAAGAATAGGCTCCCAGGTGGTGCGAAAGGCAAAGGCCTTTGAGATGCGATGCATTGCCTATGACCCCTACATCTCCAGAAAGCTTGCCGAGGAGCTGGGTGTGGAGGTGGTGGAGCTTGACGAGCTTCTGGCAAGGAGCGATTTTGTGACTGTCCACGTGCCCCTTACCGAACAGACGCGGCATCTTATAGACGCAGAAGCTATAGCGAAGATGAAGGATGGTGCATACATTGTCAACGCTGCCCGGGGTGGAGTTGTGGATGAGGCGGCGCTTTACGATGCGCTGCGTTCCGGCAAGCTCGCAGGTGCCGCTCTGGACGTGTTTGAGAAGGAGCCGCCCTTTGGCAATCCCCTGCTGGAGCTGGATAGCTGCATAGTGACACCTCACCTCGGGGCGTCCACAGAGGAAGCGCAGCGTTACGCCTCTCTCATCGCCTGCGAGGAGGTGCTGCGGGTGCTGCGCGGTGAGCCACCCAGGAATGTGGTAAACATGCCAAAGCTCCCGCCCGA
>WANX01000118.1 GCA_015521565.1 Candidatus Hydrothermarchaeota archaeon | reverse complement strand
TTTATAATTAGGGCATGTTCCTCTCCCACTGGTCCAAAGCAATAACTCTGCGCTTGCGAATCTTTTCTTTTTCTCTATGCTGAGCGCTTCACAGCGAAGCTACGTGCTGGAGCGTGCCTACCTGCCCGAGCAGCTGGTTCACTACTACACAGCGCTCTCGCAGGCAGAGCCCTTCCTAATCAGGGACTGCCTCTGCTATGTGAGGAACGGCTGGATAAACCTCATCGCCTATCCCCTCTCCCTTCGCCTTGAAGGCTTTCGCCCCGAAGAGGTGCTCCAGGCGGCTGTGGAGAGGTTCAAACCAAAGCGCATTGCGGTGATATCCCCCGCGAGGGTAGAGGTGGAGCCCATCGCAGTTCTGGAGCGCGGAAGCGACTTCTACTACCTGCTGGAGCTGGAGGAGCTCAGCCTGAGCAAGAAGCTGCGAAGCGGAATAAGAAGTGCGAAAAGAAGGCTCAGCGTTGAGGAGGGCGAACTCAGCCAGGAGCACCTCGCACTTGTGGAGGAGTTCCTGGAGCGGGGCGTGGAGGCAAGGGTAAGGGAGCTCTTCCTCAGGCTACCTGCCTACGCTTCACTGCGCGAGCCGCTGCTGCTGGAGGCGAGGCGGGGCGAAGAGCTCGTGGGCTTCAGCATCTTCGACTTCTCCTCCCGCTTCGCCTTCTACATGTTCAACTTCATCTCCCGCAGGAGCTACGTGCCCGGTGCCAGCGACCTGCTGCTCTACAGCGGCATTCAGCACGCACTGGCGAAGGGTTTGCGCAGGATGAACCTCGGCCTGGGAATAAACCCGGGTGTGGCGAGGTTCAAGGAGAAGTGGGGGGCAGAGCGCTGGCTGAGGCACGAGCTCCTGATCTACGACCCGGAGCTTGAAAGCGTCGCGGCCAGCTACAGGAGGATGGGGATTTAAAGCGTGAGCGCCTCAAGCTCCTCGGGAAAGCGGGAGAGCAGCCTGGCGCGGCGCTTTACCAGCACCATGTCCTCCACGCGAACCCCGAAGTCCCTGAAGTACAGCCCCGGCTCAATGGCGAGCACCATGTTCTCCTTAAAAACGGGCTCCTCCTCTTTGAGGAAGAAGGGAGCCATCGCGTGGTACAGCCTCTCCACATCGCTGCTCCCATGAAAGAGGGGCTCCTTCCCGGTAACCTGCGAGGTAATCACAGGCAACTCGTGCACCTCAAGGCCGACTCCATGCCCGGGCGTATAGACCATGTGCTTCTCAAGCGAGTGCTCTCTGAAAACCTCCCTCACAGCATGCTCCACCGCGGCTATTTCCCTGCCAGCGCCTATCTCGCGCAGCGCCGCCCTCTTGGCTTCGAGTATGCACGCATATACCTTCTCATACTCCTCACTTACCCTGCCCACGTGGAAGGTGCGCGTCAAATCGCTCCAGTAGTGCTCAAAGGCTCCGCCGTAGTCTATGAGGAGGGCACCGGCGCCGATCCTGCCCCTCATCTCCCTCGAGAAGGGCTTCGCGGAACTTTTACCCGAGCGCACCCTCGCCTTCGTCTGATCCGCACCCAGGCGCTTTATCTCCAGGTCGAGCATACCTGAAAGCTCGCGCTCCGGCATGCCCTCGGCGATGTGCTGCGACACCCTGCGCAGCGCCTCTTCCGAAGCCCTGACCGCCCTGTTCAGGATTTCCACCTCCTCCCTGTCCTTCACCATCCGCATCTCCGCTACTATTCCGGAGATGTCCACCCATCTGGTGCGGAGCCTTCTCGCAGCCTCTGCTGGCAGATATTCGCCCTCTATTCCGAGAGGCTTCTTCATCGCAGCCATGAGGAAGTCTCTAAGCGGGGCACCGCTTCTTCTGGTAATGCAGCCCCTCTCCAGCAGAATCTTCCTGAGCGCCTCAAGAGTGCGAAGCTCGCCCTTTGCGACCTCAACACGCGAACACCTCTCAGCCTCGGCGTAGCTGGAGGGTGCAACAAGAAGCACAGGTTCGTGCTTAGTGGAAATGAGCAGAAAAGAGGCCTCTATGGGAAAAACGCCGGTAAAGTAGTAAACGTTCTCGGGCTTTGATATAACGCAGCACTCCACGCCAGCGTCGTTTAACTTCTCAACAAGCTTCTCTATCCTGCGGTGCATAATCTAAGTTGTTCCAAAACCTATAAAAATTCCCGCGCCCATGCTTAACCCATGAAGGTCCTCGTGGCCATAACCGGGGCAAGCGGCATAGCGTATGCGCTCCGCTTTATTAAAGCGCTGGAGGAGCTGGGCGTAAGCCACGAATGCATAATCAGCGACGCGGCGAAGAAGATTTTAAGACATGAGGCGGGCGATACTGAGCTTGAGCTGGAGCGCTGCTACTCTGAGCATGATATAGAGGCACCCTTCTCCAGCGGCTCGCACCGCATTGATGCCATGGTGGTGATACCCTGCAGCATGAAAACTTTGGCAGCCATCGCAAATGGTTATGCCTCTAATCTAATAACGCGCAGCGCTGACGTAATGCTCAAGGAGCGCCGCACGCTGGTGCTCGTGCCCCGGGAGACGCCACTCAATGCTCTTCACCTGGAGAACATGCTCAAGCTCGCTAAGTTAGGAGCGGTTATCCTGCCGGCGATGCCCGCCTTCTACCACCGCCCCGAAAGCATAGACGACCTGCTCAGCTTTATAGCGGGCAAGGTGCTGGACGCCCTCGGCATAGAGCACAGCCTTTATTCCAGGTGGGGTGGAGAATGAAGGACCTGCGCGATTTCCTCAGGGTGGATCTCACCGTGGAGGAGGAGGTGGACCCGGAGTTTGAGATTTCGGCGGTGCTGCACGCTAATCCGCGCAGGACGGTGCTCTTCAACCGGGTTAAGGGGAGCGAGCTCCGCGTGGTGGGCAACCTGATTACCT
>WANX01000117.1 GCA_015521565.1 Candidatus Hydrothermarchaeota archaeon | reverse complement strand
GGTGTGCTCATGAAGCAGCTGCGCGGGCGCGTGGAAGGAAGAGTGGTGATGAAAATTCTCGAGGAGGAGCTGAGGAGATTCCTGGGGAGATGATCTCTAAACAGAGGCTCAGGCGCAGGCTTAAGGAGCTCCTCGGCATTAGAAGCGAGAGTGGCAGCGAGGGCGAGGTGAGGGAGCTCCTCAAAGCGTGGCTCGAGGAGGCAGGTCTCAGGACTGAGGTGGATGAGCAGGGAAACCTCATCGCAAGGCGCAAAGCCGAAGGCGAGGGCGTGGTGCTCAACGGGCATCTCGATACCGTGCCGGGCCACTACGGCGTGGCTGAGCAGGGGGACGTGCTCATGGCGAGGGGGGCGGTGGACATGAAGGCTGGCTTGGCTGGAATAGTCGAGACGCTGCACGCGCTTCGCGGAGAAAAGCTCAGGTATTCGCCGGAGGTGCACTTCGTTGCCGGGGAGGAGGCTCCCCAAGCCTCTGGCTCGGCTATGCTCGCGAGGCGCTGCGCTGCAGGCTTCGCAATCGTTGCGGAGCCCACCTCGCTGGCGCTGCACCTGGGACAGAGGGGCAGGCTCACGATACGCGTCGCTGTTCGTGGCAGAGCTGCGCACGCGAGCAGGGCGGAGCTCGGGAGGAATGCGATTTACCTTGCTATGGACGCCATAGAGAGGCTGCGCCTCCTGCCAATGCGGGAGCACCCATCGCTCGGCTCCGCAAGTCTGGAGGTTACCGAGATAAGCGCGGGCACGGCGGCGAACGTAGTGCCAGAGGTTTGCACCTTCACCATAGACAGGCGCCTCACGCTGGGGGAAACCCCGGAGCAGGCGCTGCGCCAGGTGCACACCGCCTTGGCAGGGCTTGATTACGAGGCGAAGCTGGTGAACGGCGAGCACTCCGGGGCTTTTCTCACGGAAAAAGAGAGCCCCTTTGTTAAAGCCCTCGCGGAGGCGATTTCAAAGCATGCGGAGCTGCGCTACGGGGTTAGCAGGGCCACGACAGATGCGTCCTACTACCACAGCGCAGGCATTCCCGCGGTGATATTTGGGCCGGGTGATGCAAGGCTTGCGCACACCCGAGAGGAGCGAATAGATATAAATGAGGTTGTTGCATTTTGTAATATACTTGTGGACTTCCTGAGGCGGCGCTGATGTGCGGGATAGTGGGCTACATAGGCGGAAGAAACGCTGGCGAGGTGGTACTTCAGGGGCTGAAGCGCCTTGAATACCGGGGCTACGACTCCTGCGGCATCGCATGCATAAACCGCGGGCTGGTGGTAAAGAAGGACGTGGGGGAGATAGATGAGATAGAGGCGAGGCACAGGCTGAGCCGCATCGCGGGAAGCCCCGGAATAGGGCACACCCGCTGGGCAACCCACGGCGGCGTGACAAAGGAGAATGCTCACCCGCATGTGGACTGCTCCGGCGAGATTGCGGTGGTGCACAACGGAATAATCTCCAACCACGAGGAGCTCCGCAGGAAGCTTGAAGCGAGAGGGCACGTTTTTGCCTCGAGCACCGACACGGAGGTGCTCCCCCATCTGATAGAGGAGCACTACCGCGGGAGCCTGGAAGAGGCGGTGCGCCGCGCGCTTGCGGAGGTGGAGGGCACGTATGCGGTGCTCGTCATCTCGACGCGGGAGCCCGAGAAGATAATCGCCGCCCGCAGGGAGTCGCCTCTTGTTATAGGCATGGGCGAGGGGGAGATGTTCATCGCCTCTGACATCTTCTCCTTCCTCAGGCACACGCGGAGAGCTCTGCCCCTCGACGACGGCGAGTACGCCCTGGTTACCCGCGGGGGCTGCGTGGTAAAGAGCTTGGCCACGGGCGAGGTTAAGCGGAAGCGCGTTATAGAGGTTGAGTGGAGCGACGAGGAGGCGAGGAAGGAGGGCTACCCCCACTTCATGCTCAAGGAGATCCACGAGCAGCCGAGCACTGTGGCGAGCGCCCTGAAGATTTACCCCGAGGACGTTGCCAGGCTCGCGGAGATGATCTCAGGCGCTGAGAGGGTTTACCTCACCGGTGCGGGCACCAGCCTGCACGCGGCGATGGTGGCGGAGTACTGGTTTGCTCAGCTCGCGGACAAGCTGGTAATAGCCATAGACTCCTCGGAGCTGAGGAACAAGGGCGTTCTCGATGCCGGCACTCTGGTGGTGGGCATAACCCAGAGCGGGGAGACCTACGACACGCTTGCGGCGCTGCGCTACGCGAAGCAGAGGGGCGCTAAGACGGCGGCGATAGTAAATGTGATAGGCTCCACCGCCACGAGAATAGCGGAGCACGTGCTGATGCAGGGCTCGGGCATTGAGATAGCGGTGTGCGCCACAAAAACCTACACCTCCCAGCTCACCCTTCTGCTGCGCACCGCGCTGGAGCTGGCAAAGCTGCGCGGGGGAGATGTTGAAGCGCTTGAAGCGGAGGTAGGCTCGCTTCCCGGGAAGCTCGCCCGGGTGCTCGAGCTCGAGCAGGAGATAAAGCGGGTGGCAGAGCAGCACTTCGACGTGAGCAACTACCTCTTCATAGGCAAGGGGATAAATTACCCCACCGCTCTTGAGGGCGCCCTCAAGCTCAAGGAGATATCCTACCTGCACGCCGAGGGGATGAGCTCCGGCATGCTTAAGCACGGCACAATTTCGCTAATCGACGAGAACATGCACACCGTCGCCTTCGTGCCCGCGCAGGGCGAGAACAGGAAGCGCATAATGAGCAACATCCAGGAGGTAAGGGCGAGGGAGGGCAGGGTCATAGCCATAGCCTCCGGCGAGCCCGTGGCAGGCGACGCGTGCATAGCCCTGCCCAGCTGCAGCGAGGAGCTCTCGCCGATAATCTTTGCCCCCGCCTTCCAGCTGCTCGCCTACCATGTTGCGCTGAAGCTGGGGCGCAACGTGGACAAGCCCCGTGCGCTTGCAAAGTCGGTCACAGTGGAGTGATAAAACTTAAATATGGTCTGCACAGAATTTAGTACATCCTTTTAGAACAAACTGGAGGGAGTGGCATAAGGGAGCTGCTTGAGCTTGATGAGAAGGACAGGAAGATTATCTCCATTCTCGAGGAGAACCCTGATTTATCCCAGAGTGAGATTGCCAGGCGTGTGGGGATAAGCCAGCCCAGCGTCGGCGTGAGGTTAAGAAAGCTCAAGGAAAAGGGCGCCCTCTCCTTCCTAATAGGGATGAATTTCAGGAAGATAGACCTTCATCTGGTAAATGTTGAGCTTTCTACAAGGAATTCCGCAGAGATTCTCCGCAGATTCAGAGGGTGTCCCTACTTTCTGAACGGCTTTGTGGTCTCTGGCAGGAGAAATCTGTCGCTCTTCTTTGTGGGTGAGGATTTGAGCACCATCGACGCACTGGTTGATGCGCACATCCGCAGCAGGAGCGATGTGGAGGACGTTGAGGTAAATGTGGTGCTCGCTTCCTACAAGAATCTGGTTTTTCCTGTGAGGATGAAAATAGAGCGGAAAAATCCGCCTCCCTGCGGTGATGGAAACTGCAGCACCTGCGCCTACTACCTTAAGGAGCGCTGCCTGGGCTGCCCGGTGACGGGGCACTACCGCGGAAAATTCTGGCAAGGCTGAAGGATGTGCCCCCGCCAACCGACCCGGGATCATGCTTCATCACCCGGGCGCGAGAGCGGGGATTGCTCCCTCAGCCCTGTAGCTCGGCCAAGTCAAGGGCGATCATGCTTCTCACGCCCTCCGGTTCTGCCGAGCCCTATATATGCCGGGATTTTAACATACTTCAAGTCAGCGCAACCCTTATATTCTGTGCAGCTCAGCTTTCCTTCATGACACCCAGGCAGGAAAGAGAGCTTCTGAAGAAGTACGGTATTAGCGAAGAGCTGAGCGCAGAGGAGATCACGCAGCTCCTCAAAAAGAGGGCCACACAGGAGGAGCTTGAAGGTTTGAAGAAGAAGTACAGCAGGAAGATGGGCTACTGTGCGCAGGCAGAGCAGGCACTCAGGGAGGGGAATCTGCGCAGGGCGGAAGAGCTGCTGGAGTATGCCCTGAGTCTGGGCATCTACGGGAACGAGGTGGTTTACAACCTGCTCGGAGATGTGTACTCCAGAAGGGGCATGCTGGAAAAGGCAAAGGAGTGCTACAGAAGGTCGGGGAGCATAGAGTCGCTGAAGAAGCTCAAAAATCTGGGTTAGCTTCTTTAAGCTGGATGAGAAAATTGTAGCAGGATGCCACAGGAAAAGAGGCCCGCCTGCGAGATACTCAGGGCGATACTGAAGCTGCGCCCCATGTCGAGGGAGCTCTGCCTGAGATGCAAAGGCGGCAGACTGCTGTGCGGCCGGCCGGCATGCCCATTACTGGCGAGAATCAGGATACGGAGTCCCGTGGAGAGTAAGCTGAAGGAGAGTCTCTTTGGGCCTTCTCCCGGAATATTCGTGGGCTGGAGGGGGTATCCCAATGTCTTCGTGGGGCCGCTCACCTCCATCGACGAAGAGAAGGCCGAGCTTTGCGATAATCCTGCGAGCTGGTACGGTATGAGCTTTGACGAAATTATACGAATGCGCTCACTGCTGGTGCGCTCCAAAGTTAGGCAGAATGTCTCAGAGCGCTCACGCGTGGTTGAGCTCACCCGGGAGGTAGCCCTGGCAGTAAATGCGCCCGATACTGAGGTTCATTTTGAGCGCAGACCAAGCTTTGGAATAAGCTTCTCACCCCTGACACAGCCTCTCGGACCAAGCGGACCGCTTAAAAAGCTGAGCATAGCAGAGAACCCGAAGATACCACGCAAGGTGGATGCTCTTGCAGGTGACGAGGTGAGCGCCGGCTGTGCTGCAACCCTGCTCTACCGGGAGGGCTACGATGTCTACTACCTCACCCGTGTGCTCTCTTCGGGCGCTCTGGGACATGAGGAGCGCCGCAGGCTGGTGCCCACCCGCTGGAGTATCACCGCAGTGGACGACCTCATCGGCAGAGCGCTTATTGAGGAGATTCACGGCTACCCTGTGATAAACGAGTACCGTGTTTACCACAGCACCTACCTGGACAATCATTTTGAGGTCCTGCTGATGCCCCGCAGATGGGAGTACGAGCAGTTTGAAGCCTGGGCACCCAACACCCTGTGGACGCTGGCGCTGAGCAAACCCGCAATAAACGTGGAGCACGAGGGGTACCACGGAAGGAGTACCTACGCAGAGCAGGAGGGCGGTGGCTACTATGCCGCGCGCTTTGCAGTGCTGGAAGCCCTCGCCAGGATGCGTCTCCAGGCAGGTGCAGTGGTCTTCCGTGAGATATATGAGGGATACATAATGCCCGTGGGTGTGTGGGAGGTGCGCGAGAATGTGAGGCAGGCGTTTCGCCGCGGATACGAGCGCTTCTCAACGCTGGGCGAAGCGCTGGAGAACATTGGTTCCAGGCTGAGGATTCCGCTGAGGGAGTACCTGAGGAGAAGCACGCTGCTGAACCAGAGCAGACTCGAGGATTTCCTGCCGGTCTCCGGAAAGGTTAAGTAACAGGCAGCCTTTATTTATAATGGGAGGCGAGAGAGTGGCAAAGATACTGCTGGTCTCTGAAGGTATAGGAGAAAGCAGGTCGGTTGAGCGCTACACCATAGGCCTGGCATGCTCGCTGAAGTACGACATAAAGGTGCTGTTCATAGCCGATGAGAGGTATGCGGTGGAGCTGATAGGAGGCGGGCTTCACGAACGCAGCGCAGATGCACTGAGGGAAGAGGTGGAGGCCAGGGCAAAGGAGGAGTTTCAGGTTTTCAGAGAGCTGAGCCTGAACATAGAGTATGAGGTGAAGAGGGGCATCTCTCACGAGGTGCTTATGAGGGAGCTGGAGGAGGACAGCGACATAAAGCTGGTTATTGTGGGCTACTCTCCTGCCGGCTGGCTGCGTGAGCTGGTGGAAAAGCCCCATCTGCCGGAGGTGTTGAGAAAGAGAAAGCTACCTGTGCTGGTGGTACCCTACGATATAAGGGAGGAGGACTATTTCTCTGTTCTCAAGTGTTAGGCTTCCTCCTACCCAGCTTTTCCTCCCCTATCCTGATTACATCCCTCTTCAGCAGAAGTCCCAGTGGTCTGTCCGGGTCTTCTGGAGACACCACCACCAGTGTGCCCACCCCCCGGCGCTCCATGAAGTCCAGCGCCTCATAGAGAGACCTGTCCGGGGTGATGGTGGAGTACCTCCTGCGCATCACCTGCTCAACGCGGGTTTTGTCCCACTTCTCCACGGGTACCGCCACTATGTCACGCAGCCTGACTATGCCTCTTATCCTGCCTTCTTCGACTATGGGCAGTGCGCTTATTCCATGCCGCATCTTGAGCATTGCATCGCTGAGATGTTCCGCCCTCGTGGTTGTGGGAAATTCGCCGCGCATTGCATCGCTGACGCTGTGTATGCGCAGCAGGTCCAGAAAGTACTCCTCCGCATGCGCCGGAGAGTGGATTCGCGTGGGCACCTGCTCCCTGTATATGCTGTGTCTGCCCGTAAGGCTGTATGAGCCCACTATGGCAATCATTGCCGGAAAGAGCAGCGAGTAGTCGCCTGTCATCTCGCTTACCATTATCAGCACGGCAATTGGCGCCTTGCTCACTCCGCCGAAGAGGGCCATCATGCCTATAATTACAAACGCCGGCACGGCATCGGGAGGCACCAGCCAGGGAAAGAGCTCTGCAAAGAGCGCACCCACCGTACCCCCAACCATGGCGCCAATCACCATACCGGGTGCAAAAACGCCGCCAGAACCACCGCTGCCGATGGTTAGCGATGTGGTCGCTATCTTGGCAAAAATCAGCACAAACATAACCTCGAGGGGGAGGGAGTTGTAAAGGGCGAGCTGGATGAAGCCATAGCCCATCCCGAGTGCGCCAAGCCCCGCCGCGCCCTCTGCCTGGGGCATTAGCTCCATGAGCACAACTGCAAGTACACCCACGGCAAAGGCTCCGATTGCCGGCTTGAAGTGCCTCTTTATTCTAAGTCTGTCGAAGAGCGCCTTGGTGGAGTAGAAGGCCTTAATGTACAGAATCCCCACGGCGGCGCAGGCGGCGCCGAGAAGCATGTAAAGGGGTATCTGGGCAAGGCTCCACTGGTAAGGCTGCGCCGCAAATACGGGTGAAAAGCCGTCGTAGAGGCTGAAAATTGAGTACCCAACAACGCTGGCCATGACACTGGGTATGAGCGCCTCCTTCTCGAAGTCCTGACGGTACAGTATCTCTGTGCTGAGCAGAGCCCCGCCCAGGGGCGCCTTGAATATGCTTCCAACACCTGCACCTATGCCCACGGCAAGGGCTATTCTGCGGTCGCGCTCATTCAGCCTGAAGACATCGGCAATAAAAGAACCAAAACCGGCACCTATCTGGGCTATCGGTCCCTCCCGGCCGGCGCTTCCTCCGGTAGAGATGGTGAGCACGGAGGCCGCCATCTTGACCAGGGGTATCCTTCTGCGTATTTTGCCTCCCTCCCGGTGGAAGGCGCGTATCGCCGCGTCTGTACCGTGACCCTCCGCTTCGGGGGCGAGGGAGAAAACCAGAATCCCGGAGAGCAGGCCACCCAGGGTTATCACCGGAATCAGGAGCAGGGGGTTGTCAGGGGGCGTCCAGCTCAGGGTTTCGTGGAGGCCTTTACCGGCTTCGGGAGGGAAAAAGCCGGCTGCATGACCCAGGAAGAGCTCAGTTCCCAGGTTTAGAAGCTCATAGAAGGCTATCGCACCAATCCCGGCAATCACACCTATCAGTGTGGCGACAACCGACCACTTCCTGAGGTATCTGAACTCGGGACTGTCCAGGTGCGGGATGCGCATGTTCCTGCGGTAAGGAAAAGCTGTTATATATAATTAAGGGTGAGGAGGAAGCATGAAGCTGCTTCTTACAACTGAAAGAGGAATCGAGCAGGTTGCGGCGCGGGAGGTGGAGGAGCTCATCCACAGGCGGCCGGACATCGCGGGTGAGGGTAGGTTGCGCGTCGATGCCGCAGAGCAGGACATCCTCACCCTGAACTACCGCTCAAATTCGCTGCACCGTGTGGTGCTTCTGCTGTACGAGGGTGAGGTTTCCAACCTGGAGGAGATATACACGGTGGTCAGGCGTCTGCCCTTTGAGGAGTACCTCTCGCCGGGGCAGAGCTTCGCGGTGAGGGCGTTGCGGACGGGCAAGCATCCCTTCACCTCCCTGGACATAGCACGAGTTGCCGGGCAGGCGGTGATAGACCGCTACGCCTCTGCGCGCGGGGTGAGGCTCAGGGTCAACCTGCGTGCTCCTCAGGTGGTGGTGCGCGTTGAGCTGAGGCACAGCCTCTGCTATGTCGGCGTGGACACCACCGGAGAGAGTCTGCACCGGCGTGGCTACCGCGTTTACCAGCACCCGGCGCCGCTCAAGCCCAGCATCTCCTACGCGCTGGTGAGGATCGCAGAGTGGCATGCACACGAGAGACTGCTCGACCCCTTCTGCGGCTCGGGCACCATCTGTATAGAAGCAGCGCGGTATGCAATGAATATGCCAAATCTGCTGCGCAGAGATAGCTTCCTCTTCTGGAACCTGGAGTTCCTGCCCCTGGAGGAGTTCAGGAGTCTGGTGCACAGGATAGACTCGCAGATTCGCAGTGTGGAGCTTTCAGTGCGCGGCTGCGACATCTCCCCGGAGCATGTTGCGGGGGCCAGGCTCAACGCCGAACATGCCGGCGTGGATGTGGAGTTCTTCACCTGCGATGCCACCAGGATAAGCCTGGAGTGCGACAGGGTTGTTACCAACCTGCCCTACGGGCTCAGGATGGGCAACATGCGGAAGGTGAAAAGACTGTACAGGGAGTTTGAGCGCAACCTGTTTTCCGGGAGCTGGCGCAGGACGGTGGTGCTCACCGCGAGGCCCGAGTTTTTCAGTGCTGAGCCGGACAGGCGAATCGACATGGTTTACGGCAGACTGCCCACTGCCATACTTGTTTTTGAAGGTTAATGTTGCATCTCAGTGCATGGGCCCCCGCCTGGTGATTGAGAACCTGGAAGCGAAGCTTTCGGAGTGGCTCTATCTGGAGTACGCGGCGGCATCCCGCTACTGGGGAGGCGCCATCTTCACCCGTGTGCCTCCCGCAATGAGGCCCAAGCTTTGCGGCCTTGGTGAGGTACATGCGTGCAGCTTCAGGGAGCTTTTCGGGGAGGAAGAGGTTGTAATACTGGACCCCCGCGCGGAGGAGCCGCTCACCCGGGATGACCTCCTGAATGCGGAGGCGGTGGTGGTGGGCGGAATCCTGGGATACGACAGACCGCGTGGGAGAACAGCAAAGCACATCACACGGAGTCTGAGACACAGGGCCAGGCATCTCGGCAGGGTGCAGCTCAGCATAGACACCGCCGCCCTGGTTTCGAGGCTCATCTACCTGGGAGAAAGGCTTGAGAACATAGAGGTCAGCTGTGAGGTGGAGGTGCGCCTCAGCGAAAAGGAGCGCGTGCTCCTGCCCTACGGCTATGTGGTGTACTCGGGCAGAGTGCTGCTCACACCAGGGCTGGTGGAGTACCTCACCGGAGATGAGTGGCTAAGCAGCAGGCAGCGTGAAGCAGAACCTGGAGCCCTTGCCGGGCCTTGAGCTCACCCGCACCCTGCCCCCGTGGGCTTCGACTATCTCCTTAACTATGGCGAGCCCCAGACCCGTGCCACCGTAGCGCCTGGTGGGCGAGGAGTCAATCTGGTAGAAGCGCTCAAAAATC
>WANX01000116.1 GCA_015521565.1 Candidatus Hydrothermarchaeota archaeon | reverse complement strand
TCCAGAAGGTCCGGCAAAAAGGTGAAGGTGGTGGAGGCTCAATCACACTTGAGTACTTCCTTCTTCCTGTACTCCTCTATCTCTTTATCCATCCAGGCCTTTATCTTCTCCTCTCCGTGAGGCAGGTCCTTGAGGTCCTCCTCTAGGTTAGAGGGTTTTATCTTTATTATCCACGCCTCATAGGGGGCCTCGTTTATCTTGCTGGGGTTGCTCACCACCTCCTGATTTATTTCCACTATCTCCCCTGCCACAGGAGCGCGCATGGGGCCTATAAACTTGCCGCTCTCCAGGTTTCCAAAGGCCTGGTCCTTGCGCACCTTCCTGCCCTTTGGAAAGGTACGAAGGTGCTGGATTCTGCCTGCGGCGTAGGCTCCAAAGGCGTCTAAACCAACAACTACAACGTCGCCCTCCACCCTGGCCCAGATGTGGTCCTTGGGGTGGTAGTAGAGGTCATCCGGAAGCTCCCAGTTGCACTCCTCCTTTGTACCTATACTGACCTTAACCATAACTCTTACCTCCTTAGCTTCGTATTTCAGTCATGGTTTATAAAATTTCCTTCGTTGAGGTTTCTCCTTGCTTGTGATGGTAAAAATAAAGGTGTCGCTCCACTATGTGCTCCACTCCCGCCTGGGCACGGAAGAGGTGGATGTGGATATAGAGGACAGGCTTCCCCTTAAAGAGGTGCTTCTCAGGCTCTGTGAAGCCAGACCCGGGGTGGAGGAGCTCCTATTCAAAGACGGCAGGCTCAGGGAGGAGCTGATTTTCATGATAAACGGCGTGGGAATAAACCACCTCAAAGGGGAGGACACCGAGGTAAAGAATACCGACGAAGTTACAATCGTACCCGCGATAGCAGGAGGCTAAAGCCCCAGGAGCCTCGCCATGTTTCCCCCGCGTATGAGTTCTTTTTCCTCATCGCTCAGACTTTCAAGTACCTCAAACTTCTCCACCATCTCATAGCGCATGCTCGCATAGGGTGCATCGCTTCCTGCGATTATCCTCTCAGCTCCAAGCGTTTCAACAGCTTTAAGCACATGCTCAGGCTTCGCCTTCACCGTGCCCAGGTACACGTTGTCTCTGCCCTCGCAAGCTTCGATGAAGCCCTCGCCCCGCATATGGGCGAGGATGATGGTGGCCCCGGGCACGAGCTCAGCCAGCCTTGCGAGCTCCGCATTCCTGGACTCGGGCTTGCCGTTGTCAAAGACAACGGGCACCGAAAAGCGCGCTGCCGTCTGCAGAATCCTGACCACAAAGGGGTGGTCCGGGTAGAACCTCTGCGCCGTGGGGTGGAGCTTTATCCCCTTCAGCTCCAGCTCGCCAAGAGCGCGCTTTGCCTCGAGTATGGCGCCCTCCCTGCAATGCGGGTCCAGGCGTGCGAAGCCGATGATGCGTTCCCCATGCTCCCTCTGTGCCTTTGCTATAAAGTTGTTGGCGCTGGCAAAGCTTATTCCTGGCTCTGCCTCATTGAAGGGGAAAACCACCGCCCTTTCCACACCTGCCCTGTCCATGCGCTCCAGCAGCTCCTCCACGCTCTGCTTTGAGCCGTCGCCCCTGTCCGGACCCCCGAGGTGCACATGGGCATCGATGATCATGCTACCGCCCATGCTTACATACGTCTGGGGGCTTATAAAACTTTTCAACAGCTTTTTATCCTCAGAAGTAAAGCTCCAAACATGCGCATTGTAAGGCTCAGACCACACCACATGATGTGTTTGCTCAATTTCGGGGGTGAGGGATACAGCAGCGAATTTGTGAGAAACTTCTGGGAAATACTGGAATGTCTTGAGCTGGGTTCTGAGATGCTTGTTGTGGAAGGTGGCGATGACATATGCAGGGCATGTCCTCACTTTGCAGGTGAATGCAGAATGTCAGAAAAGGGCGAGGTCTTTGTGCGTGGCCTTGACAGGAGAGCGCTGGAGAAGCTGGGGCTTAAAAAGAATGAAGTGCTGGACCTGAAGAAGCTGGTGGAGAAAGTTCTGAAGATACCTGAAAAGGAGCTTGCAGAGGTGTGCTCTGGCTGCATATGGTTGAGACGGTGTTACTCACAGCTTTTTAAAGGCTGAAAGTATCTTTTCCCTTAGATGGGGAACCTCCCGCACTATGTCGGTGGCGGTTATTATCCCTATCAGGCACCCGTCTTTTAGCACGGGGAGCTTCTTTATTCTCCTGTCCACCATGAGCTGTGCGGCCTCCTCGATGGAGGCATCGGGAGGGATGGTTATGAGGGGCGAGCTCATTACCTCACCAACACTGGTGCATCCGGGATTGAGGCAGGCGTTGACCACGCGGTGAATCACATCCCGCTCTGTGATTATGCCCACCGCTCTGCTGCGCTCCACCACAACGAGGGCTCCCAGGAGCATGTGCTCCATTATTCTGGTAGCTTCCAGCACAGTAGCCGTGTGCTCCACCGTTTTAACGGCGGGTGTCATTATATCCTCTACCTTAGGCAGCATAACCCGCAAAATAGCTCGGCATGAATTCAGATAAATTTTTTGTTTCGAATTGACTGAAAAACCCGTGCAGTGCAACCCTCAAAAAATTGACGTCTCCAAAAAATATTTATCCGGCGCAGCACAGGGAGGTAAGCATGCACGTGCACGAGGAGCGATGTGTGGGCTGCGCCGCATGTATGCCCTTCTGTCCCAGGGAGGCCATCTCTGTCTACGGCGTGGCGGAGATAGACAGGGAGAGATGCGTGGGCTGCGGACTCTGCGTGGCCTACTGCCCCAACGATGCCATTGAGGAGGGCTGAGTTTTGCGTGCCTGCGTCGTAGGTGCCGGACTCGGCGGTTTGCTTGCAGCGGCAAACCTCGCTAAAGAAGGCTTTGAGGTGGTGGTATACGAGAAGCTTCCCTACGCCGGAGGAAGATTTACCAACATGGCTTACAGGGGCTTCCAGCTCTCCACGGGTGCGCTGCACATGATTCCTCATGGCGAAAAGGGGCCGCTCGGCAGGATGCTTCGCAGCTTAAGCGCGGAGGTTGAGATAATTCCATCTCAGCCTCAGGCGATGTTTCGCATTGGTGGCAGAGACTACGAATACGAGGAGCTTCCATCAATCTTCCCGCTGCGTGACAGGCTCAAAGTGGCCAAAATAATAGCGATGCTGAAGCTGGGCAGAGGTGCTGGTAGCGAGAGCTACCGCTCATGGCTTGAGAGGCAGATAAAGAATGAAATTGTTTTTAAAATAGCAGACTCCTTCACCGGCTGGAGTTTGAGCCTCTCCGCCAGCGAGGTTCCGGCGGGGGAGGTGATTGCCCAGACAAGGAATATAAACAAACTCGGCGGACCCGGCATACCTGCCGGCGGATGCGGAGGCGTGACGCAGGCGCTTGTTGAAGTGCTTGAGAGCGAGGGCGTGAGGCTTCTGCTGAAACAGCGCGTGGAGACAATTCGCAGAAAAGGCGGGGTCTTCGAGGTGCTCGCTGGAGAGAAGGAGAGCTTCGAGCTGGTGGTGAGCAATGCCGGACCAAAAGCAACGGCTCAGCTTGCGGGGGAGATTCTGCCGGCTGAGTACCGCAGGGCGGTGTCGCGGATTAGGGGCGCTGCCGGGATAAAGATAAGCGTCGCATGCAAAAAGCCGATGCTCTCGCACAGCGGCGTGCTCTTTACGCCAGAGGCGAGAAGGATAAACGGAATAAATGAGGTGACCAACGCTGTGCCCGAGCTTGCACCCCATGGGGAGCATCTGCTCATGTCCCACCAGCGCCTTGCCGGGGGTGCGGACGTTAAGCGCGAGATTGAGCTGGGACTCAGAGATTTGCGCGAGCTCTTCCCGGAGTTTAAGAAGTACTGCCGCGTGCTTGCAGTGCAGGTCTACCGGAACTCATGGCCTGTGAACCGCGCAGCAAGCGGGGTGCATCTTCCGCCCGCGACGCCCGTGGAGGGTCTCTACCTCGTCGGAGACGCGGTTAAGCCGGAGGGCTGGATGGAAACCGACGGCATAGCCGCCGGTGTTGAGGAGGCGCTGCGCCACATAAAGGCGAGCTACTGAGGCCTGAGCTGAGCCGCACGCTTCTTCCAGGATATGGCCTCCTCCAGGTAGGAGTTTGCCTCAAGGGCGGCGATACTGGCTCCGCTCTCATCTCCGCTGAGCATGAGCTCAGCGTACTCACGGTACTTACGCGTGGCCTTTGCTGAGTTCTCCACGTAGTTCAGAAGGTACTGGGCGTACAGCTTCTCTTCATCACTCTTCGCAAGCTCTGCAGCCTTTTCCAGGTGCTCCATTGCCTTTGCATCCACCTCCGCCTTGGCATCGCAGGTTTTTATGATCTCTGCATAGTTGTTGCTGGAGATTATTTCTCCCCACAGGGAGGTACTCCTGGAAATCAGCTTCTCCGCCTTTGAAACCTCGCCAGCGTAGCTGCTGCCAATACAGGCGCTCGTGGCAACAATAGCCAGCAGAAGAAGCAATCTGCTCATGCCTTCTTACTCATACCCGTACAATAAAAATTTACTGATGACTGGCAGTCAATTATAGTGCTGCGGTGCGGGTATCCCAGACCCGAGACCAAATCCCGTTCTTGCGTTAACCTTTTATTTCTCCGGACGAATCTTAACCCATGCAGAGCTGGATGCAGGTCACAGAGCAGGTGCTCTCACGGATAGTGCCCACGCCGGAGGAGGAGGCCGAGCTCAGGGAGGTTGAGAAGGAGCTGGTCTCAAGGATAGATGCGGAGGCCACACGCCATGACCGAAGGCTTTATGCACGCCTCCTCGGCTCTGCTTCGCGGGGCACATGGTTGCGCCATCAAAAGGACCTGGACGTTTTCCTGTTCTTCCCCGAGGAGTACTCAAAGCAGGAAATGGAGCGGATAGTCACACTCATCGCAGAAAGGGTTCTCAGGAAGGTGGAGAAGAGGTATGCGGAGCATCCCTACGTGAGGGGGGTGTTTCGGGGATTTGAGGTTGAACTGGTTCCCTGCTATGCAATCTCTGACCCCGGGTACATTAAAAGTGCAGTTGACCGCACCCCCTTTCACAACGATTATGTAAAGAAGCGCATCTCCGGCAGGGAGAACGAGGTGCGTCTGCTCAAGCAGTTCCTGAAGGGCATCTCCTGCTATGGAGCCGAGGCCCGGGTGGAGGGATTCTCCGGCTACCTGTGCGAGCTTCTGATCATAAAATTCGGGAGCTTCATCCACGTGCTTGAAGCAGCGAGGCGGTGGCAGAGGGGGGAAGTGCTCTCCCTCAGGGGCGAGGTGGACAGGAAGAAGCTCCGCAGGAAGTTCTCCTCGCCGCTTATATTTATTGACCCCGTGGACGAGAACCGCAATGTGGCGGCAGCACTATCTGTTCAGAAGTTCAGCGAATTCGTTCATGCGGCGAAGGAGTTCCTCTCCCGGCCGCGGCTGGAGTTCTTCTTTCCCAGGGAGAGGCGCACAAGTGCGGAGGAGGTCGGTGAGCTCCTCTCACGCAGGGGCACCGCACTTGTGGCTCTTAGCTTCCCCACGCCTCCGGTTGTGGAGGACATACTCTATCCGCAGCTCAGAAAGGCAAGGCGATTTTTCGAGGCGCTGCTGAGGGAGGGGGAGTTCAATCCGGTTGGCAGCACCTTCCACGCCGGAAACCGCAGTTTTCTGTTTTTTGAGCTATCATCCAGTGAAATTCCTGCGGTCAGACTCCACCTCGGTCCGATGGTTAATTCCGCCCATGAATCACGCTTTCTGAAGAAGTACGCTGATTCGCCGAATGTGCTCTCCAGGCCTTTTATCCGCAACGGCAGATGGGCGGTATACCTCAGGAGAAGGCACACCCGTGCGGAGGAGCTCCTGGGAGAGTTTATTGCAGGCGGCAGGCTGAAAGAGCGGGGTGTGCCAAGCCACATCGCAGGGGCACTGGAGACGGGGGGAGAGGTGCTCTCAGGCACTGCCTGCCTGGTAGAGGAGGCGCTTCAGACCCTGGCGGACTACCTGAACCCCAGGTTTCCCTGGGAGAGGTGATGATGCTCACCAGCCTCAGAGAAATAAGGGGTGTCGGCGAGAAGGTGAGAGCCGAGCTGATAGCCGCCTATGGAAGCGAGGCGGAGGCGCTGCACTCCCTCTCGGAGCTCAGATTCCACGGACTGTTTTCCTCCTCAATCCCCAGACAGAAGCAGGCTGAAATAGCCAGGGAGGTCTTCTCAAAGGTCACCGGCGTAAAGTACACCCCTTTATTCGCTACCCCAGAGGCGAGGCAGCTCTACACTCAGGTGCTGGATGTGCTGTGCCGTGAGGCGAAGACACAGTATGCAAGGGGGAGGTTTTCCCTCTTCTACCCCGTGGCGGAGGAGAGAAGTTTAATGGTGCTGCGCCGCGATGTGAAGCTGGGGGTTGAGCTTGCACGTTCTCTTGGCTCGAGGCTGAAGGAGGTGCACAGCCTTCTCGGAGGAGTTAGCCCGCCCAGGCGCGGGAAAAAGGTAAGGATATCCTCTCAGGTTCTTGCGGTGGAGGACGAGGAGCTCTATACCGAGCTTAGCTCAAAGTACGGAGATGTTATAGAGGTTCTGCTGGTGGAAAGCGCGGAGGACCTGGAGACACTGCGCAGCTATGAGCTTGTGCGCTACGTGGAAGGCGAGAGGGGCTATGCAGGCATGTCGCTCATGAGCAATGTGGAGGTTTTCCCCTCCTTCAGCGAACCCGGGATGTTGCCAGAGATTGTGCTGGGGTTCTTTGAGGCCAACCTGGAGAGCATTGAAATCTGTGCCAGGGTGTTCCGAATGCTCGGCAGGGAGCTGCTCCGCAAGCTCGGCAGACAATACCTGGACGGACAGGTGCTCTCACACATAGTGGAGGAGATGAGGGGGTACATGGAGACAGCAAACCCCTACTCCTATGCCAGCGCCAACTTCGCTCTGGTAAGCGAGGCGATGGTGGAGCAGGCCAACCGCGAGCTGGAGCAGCGTGTTGAAAAGTGCGGCCTCGCCCTCAGGGGTACGGAGATGCTGGAGTTCCTCTCCAGACTCGGTTCCTCACAGCACTACCTGCCGCCAGATTTAAGAGAGCTGATTTCGGAGGTTGCGGAGGAGTATGAGGCCAGACTTGCAGGGGAGCTGCGTCTGGATGAAGAGGTGCTCCGGTTTTCAGGTCTGTTTTCCACTGGCTACCCCATTGAGCTCAATCCGGAGCGCAGGGCAGAGCTGGAAGAGTGGCTAAGCGCGGAAGCTGCAAGACGGAGCTTTCTGGAGGCGAGAGAGCTGGCAATGAGGCTTGTGGACAGGATAGAGGGGGTGAGGTGCAGCATTGAGCTCGCTCTGGAGCTGGACTATCTGCTCGCCCTCGGCGGCTTTGTGCTGCGCCGCTCTGCAACACTGCCCGAGGTGGGCAAAGAGCTGAAGCTGCGTTTTTCAGAAGCGAGACATGTGATGCTCAATCCCTCGAAGGTGCAGCCGGTGAGCTATGAGCTGGGCTTCGACGGGACGAGGATAGCTATTATTACTGGAGCAAATTCCGGAGGCAAGACCACACTGCTCGAGACCATCGCACAGGTGCAGATAATGGCCCAGTGTGGCCTGCCGGTGCTGGCAGCGCACGCTGAGGTGCCTCTGCTGGAGAGGCTGTACTTCTTTGCAAAGCGCCGTGGCGGAGAAGGCGCGGGAGCCTTTGAGTCTCTGCTCAGGAGCTTCGCAAATATCGCTGGGCACAGGGAGCGCAGGCTCATCCTTGCTGATGAGATAGAGGCGGTTACAGAGCCGGGTGCCGCAGCAAGGGTTATCGCAGCCATGCTGGAATGGTTCTCCGGTGAGGGCGAAACTCTGGCAGCGATTGTGACTCACCTGGGAGCGGAGCTTAAGGATATGAACATACCTGCGATGCGCATTGATGGAATCCAGGCGAGAGGTCTGGATGAGGACCTCAACCTCATTGTGGACAGAAATCCGGTGCTGGGCAGGCTTGCACGCTCCACGCCGGAGCTCATACTGGAGAGGCTGAGCAGGATGGAGGGAGGTGAGTTCTACTCCTTTTTGCTGAAAAGATTCAGAGAGGGGCAATGAGCTACAGGGGAACAAGCTCCACCCTGTCACCCGGCCTTAGATTTACACTCCCCGCCCTGACCTCCAGTACATAATCACAGGGGTTATGGGGTGTGTACCAGCGCCAGGGTTTCAGGGTTGTGCTCTCCAGAACCTGCAGCTCAGCGCCGATAAAGAAAAGGTCTATGGGAAAGCGCATGAAAAAGGAGTGAATTGTTCCCCGCCTCGCATAGTCCGGAAGCTTTATGAGCAGACCCTCCCCTTCGGGCAGGTTGGCTCTGAACATAAGCCCTATCGCCCTGCTCACAAAGGTGTCCGCCAGCCTTGCCCTGCACACCCGCTCGCCGGAGACCTTCCTGATTTCATAGTACATGCTCCTCTGTTGCGCCCCATGCCTTTTGTTATTTTCTGGTGTTAACCTTTGGGACTATATGAATGCCCCTCACCAAGGAGGAGTATCAGAGGATATACTCCCTTGTTGATGCCCAGGAAGACCTGGAAGTTTATGCCGGGAAGCTGCGCCTTCCCCGGGGCGTCCTGGAGGCTGTGCTCACACTGAAGATTATAAGGAGGGTGAAGGGCAGCTACCATCATCTGGAAAAGCGCAGCGGGGAGCTTCTGGAGATGTGGGAATCCGGTAGAAGCATCGCGGATATAGCCAGAGCCGTTGGATTCCCTCCGGTGCTTGTCGCCCGCTTTCTGCTCTCTGCCATGGGCTTCTCCAGAAGAAAGGTTAAAAAACTCGCCCTGGGGCTGGAGAGCTCCGGCAATCCCAGACTGGATGCAGAGCTTCTTGAGGCCCAGAGGGCGGACTTTGTGTTCTCCAGAGAAGCTCACGAAAAGCAGCGGCTTCGTGGAATGCTGGGTGAGGAAATAACCCGTGAATGGCTCGAGAGCAAAGGGGCGGTATTTACAAGCGAGGACTGCATGGACAGGAGCCACAAAACGCCGGACTTCCTGGTAAGCGGACTTAGAGTCCTGGGCATGCCCGTGGCATGGGTGGAGAGCAAGGCGGTTTTCGCGGACGAGGAGGAGCACCGGCTGTACATGAAAAAGCAGCTTACCCACTATCTCCGGTGCTTTGGCCCGGGTGTTGTTGTGTACTGGTACGGATACGTGGACTCACTTCTGGGCAGGAGCAGCGAGCTTATAATCCTGGACTACACCTTCTTTTCCCATCCCAGAATAGAGGTTCTTCTGAACGGCTCCATTAAAGGGGCGGAAGATGGGCGTTAGGGTATTCACCATAGGATACTCCGGGATGCAAATCGCGGAGTTCATAGGAGTGCTTAAGGCTCACGGGATTGAGGAAGTGGTTGACGTTCGGAGTTTTCCCACATCCAGGAAGGAGGACTTCTGCAAGGAAAAGCTGAGGGAGCATCTGAAAAGCTCCGGGATATCCTACTGCCACCTCAGGGCCCTGGGAGGCTACCGCAGGCCCAGCTACCTTGCATACACACGCACCGGGGAGTTCAGGAGTGGTATTGAAGAGCTCATCCGGCGTGCCCGCAGCAGGAGAATAGCCGTTATGTGCCTTGAGACAAATCCGCGCTACTGCCACCGCAGGTTCATAGCCAGAGAGCTGGAGAAGAGGGGGGTTGAGGTTGTACACATAATCGGGGGCAGGGGAGTCCCATCCCTCAGCCGCACCTCTCCACCAGAATCCTGAGAACCCCGTTTTCGAGGGAGGTGTCCACCACAGTGGTGTTTTCCTCCAGTGGAACCTGGGCGAAGTACACCACCCTGCCTGCTCTTCCTGCGACCTCAAGGGAGCTGTGCTTCTTTGCTATCTCCACGTCCTCCAGGCGCTCTATTCCCGGCATCTCCACCAGAATGACCTCTCTCCTGCCGCTGGAGCGCTTCTCCACCCTCGCCTCCTTGAACTCTGCCTCGTACCTGTCACCGGTGCTGAACATCTGTTTTACGAATTCAGGTATTGGCATTTCTCCGAGTATCTTCTCCAGGTCTTCAGGTCTGCCGGTCCTGATAACAGGGGGTCGGTTGCCCTGCATCTCCACAGAGAAGAATACTCCGCCCTTCCCCTTTTCCATCTGCTTTGCAATTTCCTCAAGTGCCCTGGCGTTGGCGTCTATAATTTCCCCCATAATCTTCTTCAGTTCAGATGCGAAGCTTCCGGCACCGACTATTGCGAAAAAGGGGCTCATATCGGCACCGCAGGACGGGCAGATGCCGTTCGCATTGGTGAGCCTCGCCCCGCAGAAGGCACAGTATCTTATCTTCAATTTACCACCTCAAATTAGGATTTTCTGTCACAAGAAAAAATTTGAAATCTTCTCACACTTTAAATCTGTGGATGTGCTTCCTGCTTATCCTGTCCCCGTTGAACCTCACGCCCTCCGCAAGCAGCAGCCTTCGCTTCACACCGGTGCCATATGCGTAGCTACCCGGGTGCAGGTCGCTCCTCACCACCCTGTGGCAGGGTACCACCACTGCATAGGGATTTTTTGCCATTACCCTCCCCACAGCCCGCGCAGCTCCGGGATAACCCGCTGCCGAGGCAAGCATTCCATAGGTCACAACCCTGCCGGGAGGTACCTCCATGAGCTTCCCCATCACCGCTCTCTCAAAGGGTGTGAAGTCTGAGATATCCACCCTCAAATTCTGCGGCAGTCCGGGCAGGCCTGCCGGGCGTCTGTCCAGCACGCGTATCTGTGCAATCCTTCCGGATTTGTACACCACCTCGATGGTAAATCCGCGGTAGGAGTAGAGCCTTCCCTGCATTGGAATTCCTGTTTTCTTCAGAATAAATTAAATTTTCCTGATGTTCGGGCCAATAACTTTACAGAGGGTAACCCCCTTTCAGAGGATAATGATTGAAGCCAAGCTGAAGATAAGGATGCCCGAGACCTGCGCAGTCGCCGCGGTGCGCGCCTTCAACAGGGCCAAGGTAAAGCTTCTGGACGCGGCGCCCTACGACAGCGAGGGGGTTAAAAGCCTGCTGCAGATAGAGAGCGATGCCTGCCTTGAGGAGGTGCTCAGCGCCCTGAACTACGACAGTGTAGAAGACATAAACAGGGTCTCAGAGAGCAAGGCCAAGGCGGCACTTGCGGTGCACCAGTGCATCCCGGCAAGAAGCATTCTGGAGGCGGGATGCTTTATAAAGTCTGCCCGGCACACCCGGGAGGGTGTGGAGTGGGACATCATAGCCAGGCGCTCGTCGCTGATAAAGCTCGCGAAGATTCTGGAGGAGAAGAACTACTCCTTTGAGATAAAACGCATAGGTGAGCTGACCAGCGACAGGGAGATACTGACCGGGAAGGAAGAGGAGATCCTGGAGTATGCGCTGGTTAACGGCTACTTCGACACTCCGAAGAAGGTGGGAATCCGGAGAATTGCAAAACACTTCGGAATAAGCATATCCACCGCCTCCGAGATGCTCAGACGCGGGACGAAAAAAGTGCTCAAAAAGTACTTCGAGGAGAATTAGTATTAGGCGGTGGCGGTTTTCTTCGGACCTGCGCAGAACCTGTAGCGCCGGCCGGGTCAGGATGGAGCCACCTTAAAGCTGTCCGGCCCATGCAAGCAGGGCAACTCCGCCGAAGAAGGCGCAGAAGTATTCGAAGCGCAGCTTGCGGGCGATGCCCAGCAGGGATTTTATCCCCGCCAGGCTTGCAAGGAAGGCGGCGGCCACGCCTGTGAGGACGACCTCAGCATCTGCGGCGCCGGCGCCTGTTGTGAGGGAGAGCACATTTGCACCGGCTATTGCAGGTACAGCCATGAGAAAGCTCAGCCTCAGGGCTTCGTCGCTTCTGAAGCGCAGCATGAGCAGCGCCGCCACTGTTATGCCCGAGCGCGATATCCCGGGAACCACCGCTATACCCTGGGCAATGCCTGCGATGAGCATGTCTCTGAGCGTTGCGCTCTCCACCACCCTGGTACCCGGGTCCGGTGAGAGACGAAGCACCAGGGCTGTAAAAATGAGCGCAAGGCCTATAATTAGGTTTATGTGCTCCGTGCGTGCAAGTCCCTCTTCTGTGGCAAAGTAGAGGGGAACACCCACAGCAGCTGTTGCCAGGGTGGAGTGCAGAAGGAAACTGAGGGTCTTCCTGTCAGCGGAGTAACTCCCGGAGGCTGCTGAAAGGACCATTCGCTTTATATCTCTGTGAAAGTACACCAGCACAGCAAGCAGGCTGCCGGCGTGCAGGTAAAAGATGATGCTGAGCGCCGCCTCCGGGGCTATGCCGAGCAGGTTGACCATGGCAAGCATACCCTGCGCTGAGCTGCTTATGGGCAGCCATTCTGTGATGCCCTGAAGTATGCCCAGGAGCACAGCTTGAGCAAGGTCCATGCAGGAGAGTCGCTGCTACAGAATTAAAAGCTTGTGATAAAACTGCGAAGATGAGAAGGCAAAATTTATAAAGTATTACGAAACATTAAAAATGTAATACTGAATATGAGGAGGTGAAGCACTTTGCATATACCCGATGGTTTCATACCTCTCGGTCAGGCGGCGGTTTATTCTGCAGTGGCCCTTCTATTCGCTGCGCGCTCTTTTAAGTGGGTGCGGGAAGAATTTGGTGAAGCACCCCTTCTCGCGACGCTTGCGGCAGGCATATTTGCGATTCAGGCGCTCAACGTGCCCATACCCTGGGGTACCTCAGGACACATGACAGGAGGTGTTCTTGCGGCGATACTGCTGGGCTCGCCCTGGGCGGGCGTTTTCATCCTGAGCATTGTGCTCCTGGTGCAGGCTCTGTTCTTTGCCGACGGCGGAATAACTGTGCTCGGAGCGAACATACTGAACATCGGAGTAATCTCCAGCTTTGCTGGCTACTATACCTATCTCGCCTTAAAGAGGAGGGTGGGTATAGCAGGAGCGAGCTTCGCTGGGGCATGGTTTGGTCTTGTGGCAGCTGCCCTTGCAACGGCGGTGGAGTTAGCGATTGCCGGCACCTTTCCGCTGCGCGAGGGCCTGCTCTTCATGGGCATGTACCACGCTGTAATCGGCCTCGTGGCAGAGGGCACACTCACGGCACTCGTGGTAACCACGGTGCTGAAGGTAAGCCCTGAGATACTTCCGGCGAGAGCCAGGGAGGTGGTGTAGGTGAGGCGAGGACATGCTGTGGCGCTGGGCATGGTGTTTATCCTGGCCGCGCTTGCACCCATCCTGGCGTCATCAAACCCGGATGGGCTGGAGAAGACGGCCGAGAAGTTTGAAAGCGCTCAGGGTAGAGAGGTGGAGCTGCTCTCCTCGCCTTTTCCTGACTATACCGTATATGGAATAGAAGGCACGGCCTCTGAGGTTGTGGCGATGCTAATAGGCACCGCGCTGGTGTTTGCGGTGAGCCTGGGTATAGCAAAAGCTGTGGCCAGGGCGAGGTAAATGCACATAATCGAAACCCGGAGGCTCTGCTACCGCTATCCCGACGGCACGGTTGCGCTGAGCGGAGTGGACCTCATTGTGCAGCGGGGCGAGGCAGTGGCAGTGCTCGGTGCCAACGGCGCCGGCAAAACCACACTTTTAAAGCATCTCAACGGTCTGCTCACCCCCACCTCCGGGAAGGTTCTGGTTGCGGGTGAGGAGATTACAAAGCACAACCTGCTGTGGGTGCGCAGGCTCGTGGGCCTGGTATTCCAGAACCCGGAGGAGCAGCTGTTTGCGCCCAGCGTTGCTGAAGACGTGGCCTTCGGGCCGAGAAATCTTGGCTTAAGCGAGGATGTGGTGCACCATCGCGTGGAAGAAGCGCTTCGCCTCGTTGGAATGCAGGGCTACGAGCAGCGCGCGCCCCACCACCTGAGCTACGGTGAGAAGAAGCGCGTTGCTATCGCGGGCGTTCTCGCAATGGAGCCCCAGGTGATGGTGCTTGACGAGCCCACCTCAGGGCTGGACCCCGCAGGCGCAGAGGAGCTGCTCTCACTGCTCCACCGCCTGCGCAGGCTGGGGCTCAGCCTGGTGGTAGCCACCCATGACGTTGACCTGGTGCCAGAGCTTGCTGACAGGGTTTACCTGCTTCACCAGGGCAGGGTTGTCGCGGCTGGCACCCCGGAGGAGGTTTTTGCAGAGCCCGCCAGCCTGGAAAAATGCCATCTTCGTCTGCCCTGCGCAGCCCGGCTCCTTGCCATGCTCAGGGAGATGGGCTTTGAAGTCGAGATAAAGCTTACAGCCAGGGAGGCGGCAAAGGAGGTTGCGAGGCATCTGGGAGATATTCGAGGTTGAGAGGGAGGCGCTCAGGAGCAGCAGCGTTCATGCCATAGACGCGAGGGCAAAGCTCCTCTCCACCCTTTTCATCATCCTTGCAGCCGTTGCAGTTGGGCGGAGCGGAGCCGTGGAATTTAATGCAAGGGTGCTTGCCCTGGGGCTGCTGATGCTCTACCTGCTCCTGCTCGCACTCCTGGCAAAGCTCGAGATGCGTCTGTTCCTGCTGCGCATTGCGCTTGTCCTGCCCTTCGGCGGCAGCATAGTCCTGCTGAAGCCCTTCCTCGAGCCGGGTGAGGTGCTCTTCTCCTTCTCCGTTCTAAGAATAACCCGCGAGGGCATCGCAGAAGCTGCGATTTTACTCGGGATCATGCTGGTGTGTGTCTCGGCGGCTGTGCTTCTTTCCTCTACAACCCGCGCCCATGAGCTCGTCTCGGCGCTGCGCAGCCTGCGCCTGCCAGGCGAGGCGGCGCTTGTACTGGGCATGACGGTGCGCTTCCTCTTCCTCTACATGAGGAGCCTTCAGCACGTGCTCCAGGCGCAGCGCAACCGCGGCTTTGCGCTTCGCGGCGGAGCAGAGCGGAGCCACGTGCTCCGGGTCCTGGGCTACACCGCGGCGATGATATTCCTGCGCGCCTATAAGCACGGCGAGGCGGTGTACCAGGCGATGCTCAGCCGGGGGTACAGCGCAGAGAGGCTGCGCTCAGGCGAGCTGAAGCGGCTTCGTAGGAGGGACCTGCTCTTCGCCTCTGCAAGCTTCGCCGTTGCCGTATTTGCCGCTTTGACAGCCTTCAGCTGAGCACGCCGCGCCAGAGCATGAAGCTTCCGGCGAATATAAGCGCCCCACCGGCGAGGCGGCGCAGCCACAGCTCCGGCACCAGCTTCGCATACCGGGGTGCGAGGAGGGCGCCCAGCACAAGCCCGGGGGCAAGGTTGAGGAAGAGCACCCAGTCAACGCGCATTCCCAGCAGGAGGTAGTTGGCGCAGCTCCAGAGGGAGGTGAAGAGAACCGCAGTCAAAGCCGTGCCCACCGCCAGGTGCATGGGCAGGCGGTAGATGCTGGCGAGCAGAAAGAGGAAGAGGTTGCCACCGCCTATCCCAAACAGGGAGGAGACGAAGCCTATCGCTGCGCCGCCCAGCGCAAGCTTCACCGGCGAGAGGCTGAGCTTCTCTCCCGCGAAGGTAAAGGTGAAGCTGTGCGGAGAGGCGTGCACTGTGGCAAAGCCGCTCTCGGCAAGCTTCCACCACTCCCCGGTGCGGCGGAGCTCCTGCACCAGCCCCTCGAAGCGCCTCACCATCCTCACCAGAGCGCTCTCCCTGCGCCACTCTCCGCTGAAGGTGTGCGCCGCTATGTAGCCCCCGGTGAGCAGGGCGATGATCCCCATTGCCGCGAGATATGCGCCGGAAAAGCCCCTGCCGAAGGCGAGCACCGCCGTGCGGGAGCCCAGCAGCACGCCCAGAGCTACGCCCGCAATAAGCAGACCCGCAATCGGCAGCGCTGCGCGCCTCTCCCCGAGGTAGGTGCGCAAAGCGGTGAGCGCCGCCAGGGAGGTGGAGAGCACATTTATCGGCTGCAGAGCGGTGGTGACGCCTATCAGCGCCTGGAAGAGGCTGGTGAAGGCGGCGCCGGAGACGCTGAGGGTGGAGAAGGCTGCGCCGATTAGAAAGCCTGCGGCAAAAGTTGCGAGGAAGTTTGCCTCCGTGCCGGCCACGGGATAGTGCATTTTAACCCTCAGCTGAGAAGCTCCCTGCCCCTCTCCAGAAAGAAGCTCACGAACTCCTCCCTCTCGGGGTGCGCCGAGTCCCTGCGGCACACCACGTAGAGGTGCCTCTCCACGGCGAAGTCTTCGATCTCCCTAACCACCAGCCCGGAGTTCATGCTCCTCGCCGCTATCTCGGAGGTAATCGCCGCACCCAGACCGCGAGCCACCGCCTGGAGCTGGGAGAAGACGCTGTTCACCTCTGCAATGCTTCTTATCTCCTCCGGAGCTATGCCGTGCCGCCTGAGCGCCGCATGCAGATAGCGCGTTATGCCCGAGCTCTCCGGAAGGGTCACGAGAGGGTGGCGCAGCACCTGGCGAATGCTAAGCTCTGGCACCTCTGCAAGGGGATGCTCCCTGCCGAGCACAAGCACCAGGCGGTCCCTGCCCAGGAGGGCGCACCTGTACTTAGCGTCGAGCTCGCCCTCCAGGAAACACGCCACAGCTACGTCCACCTCACTGCTCTCCAGCAGCGCTGCGCACTCCGAGGAGTTCTTTATCAGCACCGCAAGCTCCAGCTCCGGCTTGAGGAGGCGGTACTCGCGCAGCACCTCTGGCAGAAGCACCACTCCCGGAATGTTCCCCAGCGCAATGCGGAGCGGCGGCGTGCTCCGCATGGCCACCTCCCTCCTTGCCCTCTCCAGCCTTGTGAGTATGCTCCGCACTTCCTGCGCCGCTATCCTGCCCTTCTGTGTGAGCTCCACCCCGCTCCTGCGCCTCTCCAGCAGCCTCTCCCCGAAGAACTCTTCAACTGCACTAACGTGCGCACTCACGGTGCTTACAGATATTCCCAGCGCCCTCGCAGCGTAGAGCAGGCTACCCTGCTCCACCACCTTCTGAAAGGTGTGCAGATACTCCAGCCTCATGGTACTACATTGGCAGGGCAGTATTTATATTTTTCGGATTTTCAGAAAAATAAGGCAGTTAATTCGAGTTTTTACAAAAGATTTATATACCGCCGGCGTCAATCTCTCTTCGGAGGTGGTAAACATGAGGGCTGCCATAGTCCTGGCAGTGCTCCCCCTTGTGCTCCTCCTCCCGGTGTATGGCGACTCCTGCGTGGACTGCCACTCAAACAGGGAGAAGATGGAGCAGCTGGGCTACCCGCAGTTCTACTTCCCCCTGGAGGAGGTGAGGGAGCAGACGGGCATGCCTGCCACGTGCGTGGACTGCCACCTGGGCAACTCGAGCAGCTGGGACCTGGAAGAGGCCCACAGGGGCGTGCTCTCTGTGCAGGTGGTGAGCAAGAAGGCCTTCTCCCTGCTGGATAGGGAGGAGATACTGCCCGCGCTGGTGCCCAACGGGAGCAGGCTCACCAGCATGCTGCCGGAGGACAGGAGGGTGAACACTATAATATACCACGACCGCGAGCCCGGGCTGTTCACCTTCAACAGGAGCGTTGTTGAGAGGACCTGCGGAAAGTGCCATCCGCGCCAGGTGGAGGAGTTCTCCCGCACTGTGATGGGCTCTGTGAAATACCAGAGTATGTACAGGAACTGGACTGACACGGAGCTTGGTCCGCACAACTGTGGCCCCTGGTACCTGGACTACTGGGAGGAGATAGCCAGCGAGAGCAGTGCCAACTACACCTACGAGCAGGCCAGGATAAACCAGAAGGCGTGCAACAGGTGCCACGTCTCCTGCCTGGACTGCCACTACGCCCCCTTCAAGGGCGAGGGGGTGCACAGGTTTGAGCGCTCGCCGTCGCCGGTGAGCTGCTACGGCGGAGGCAGGGGCTCAATATGCCATGCCGGTCCCGAGGAGCGCCGCAGGGGTGCGGGCTACCTGGGTGCGGAGTTCTCAAAGCCCCCTGGCAGAGAGCCGGATGTGCACGTGAAGTACAACCTCACCTGCGTGGACTGCCACGACCCCCTTGCGAGGGGTGGAATGGGCGGCGTGGATAGAGAGGCGAGCTGTGCCAGCTGCCATGAGGACATAGCCAGAGCGGTGGACGCGAGCGACCATGCCAGCGTGGCGTGCGAGTCCTGCCACATAAAGGACGTGGGCGGTTATCAGCTCACTGTGTGGGGTCCAGGAAAGGTGGCGGGTGTGGCGACACCCTACAAGAAGTACAGGAACTACTACGGCGAGGCACCCAATCCGATACTGATCAGGGACAGCTCGGGAAGGTGGATACCCGTAAAGCCCTTCCCCATGGTTACTGTGGGCGTGGCGGAGGAGGTGAAGGGCAAGCCGGGCCCCAGCTTCAGGCGCAATGGCTCGCGCGACGCCTTCGCGCTGGTGGGGACCTTCGACGGCCTGCCCGAGAACAACCTGGCTCTGCTGTGGTTCCAGATGGACAAGATGTCCCACGCGATAAGGAAGGAAGCCAGAGGCTGCGAGAGCTGCCACGCCTCGACGGAGCAGGGCTTCTACGCGAGGTGGAAGTTCACAGACCAGGGGGCGGAGCCCTTCGAGGGCGAGCACCGCATCGTGGCCAACAGCTCCGGGCTCTACGCCCTGGGGCTGAGGAACACCACGCCCATAGTGACAAAGAAGGGCTGGAGCATCGCAGACCTGGCGCCCTGGTACTACCTAAGCGATAGGTTCTACGCCAGGGGCGACTACTCCCTGCCGGAGGTAGAGCAGGCGAGGTACAATGCTGCAAGGGCAGAGGCGGAGGACTTCCTCGAGGAGTATGCGGCCACTGAGGCGAGCCTGAGGGATGTGCCCGGGGCCTCGGAAAGGCTGCGGAAGATAAGGGCGATAGGTGTGCACAACCCGCAGGAGGGCGCCCGTCTGCTGAGCGAGCTCAAGGCGGAGGCTGCGGCTCAGCCGGAGAAGCGCGGAGTCTGCGGTCCCACAGCCGTTGCCCTTCTCGCGGCGCTTTCTCCTGCGCTGAGACGCGCTTTAAGGAGGGCGTAGCTTCCCTCCTATTTTTTGTTTTTTACTCCATCTCGTCCATCTCGTAGCTGTCCCAGCTCCGCTCGCCCAGCGCAATCTCAAGCTCCTGCGGGGTGAGCATGGGCCTGGGAAAGCGCGGCGCATCCTCGATGGCTATGCGGGGGCAGGCGGTGTTGACAAAGGCGTCGAGCCTGCGGAAGTAGATGAGATTCTCGGGCGTGACCTCCGCGAGGTGAATCAGGTACGCCTCTTTCCCGAGGCTTTTGAGCCTGTGCTTTATCCGCCTTGCGAGGGCGAGGCGACGCTGGCCGAGCTTCTCTCCCACTACAATCCCGAAGCGCTTCCCCTGCTTAGCCTTTGCTATCGCTGCGAAGCGCTGCCTCAGGAAGCGCTCCCTTTTTTCGGCAATGCTCCTCACCTCACCCTGGAGCAGGTCGAAAACCAGCACGGGTTTTGCGGTCGCCAGAGCAACGCCCAGAGCATGGAAGTCGCCGCTCCCCAGGTAGGCAAAGCCCTCGACCTCGCTGGCTACGCTCCTGGCGCAGGCGAAGGAGCAGCCCAGCACCTGCCCCGGGTAGCGCACCCTCCCCCTTGCCTCGCCTATTCGCACCTCTCTGCTCCTCGCCTCTAAAAACTCCTTAGCCCTCTCCAGCAGGTGCACGTGCTGCACTGTCGTTATTAGTCCAACGCGCCGCGGAATGCTCGCAAGGTGCTCCTCCAGCAGGGGTAGAGGGTCATGAGGAAGGCGAACCTCGATGTAGTGCACGGGTATTTTTGTCTTTTTCAAAAGCTGCGCGTGGCCGAAGTGGAAGAGCGCCTCTGCGCCCAGCTCAGCCGCCTGCGCATCGGCGAGGTCGCAGGCGCCGTAGCAGGGGTTCGCTGAGATAAGCACCTCAGCCGGTGTGAGCTCCTCTATCTGCGATGCAACCTCCGCGGCGTGGTCGCGCAGCCCCTCGGGAAACTGCAGGCACACGCGGGAGTATCCCTTTTCTTTGATAATCTCTGCGATGCGCTCAACCTCAAGGTCGTACATTGCCCTCTGAGCAGGGGTTAACGAGAAATCCGAGTTTCGAAATCCGCAAGTAAAAGTTTATATGTATGAAGGAGGATATAACCTACCGGGGAGCGGCGGTGGAGCACATGTAAGGTCACCTCCTCTACTCCACCTCCTTTTTGGAAACTGCTCCCCTGTGATTTCTAAACCAGTGATGATTATCACTCCAATTATATCGTAAATTATTTAAAACACTTCATAACATATTATAGAATCTAGGGGGTGTGATCTTTGTTTTGGAAGAAAGGACCAAAAACCGCAAGAGGAATGTATAACAAAATGATGACTGGAGATGGTAGGAAGAACCCAGCTAAGGAAATAGAAAGAATGTTGTTTGGTGACAATAAGCGGAGGAAAAAAGGTTCTAAGAAAGGTGATAAAGGCTTTTTATTTTAAGGTGTAGGAAAGATGCGGCATCCTACCCATGTAACCTTTTCAGTATTTTTGTCTATATTTGTTTATTTCCTTTTTCCATCTTTGAATGACTATATCCTTTCCGTTTATTGGTTTATAATCGCAGGATTTGCAGCTTTAGTGCCAGATTTAGATCATCCGCATGCTTATATAAGTAAAGGTAACTGGGAATTTCTCTCAACAGCTATAAGAAAAACTTCCCCTCATAGAGGATGGACTCATAGTATTGTGGGCGCCCTCATCTTTGCAGGCGTCTCGGTAATAGTATTCTGGTATTTTAAGGCGAAATTAATTTACAGTATACCCTTCTTTTTTGGTTATATATCTCATTTAATAAGTGACAGTCTCAACCCAACGGGCGTTAATTGGTTGTGGCCAAATGAAACAAAGTATGGAATAGGTGTTATAAGGACTGGGTCAGAGGTGGAAGTAAGTTTCCAAACTTTAATTATCTTATGCGGAACAGCTCTATTTTTTTATGACTTAATATATAGAGGGGGTCTAATCCTAAAATAAATTGAGCGTAAGCTTAAAAGGCTTGAAGCGTCTACACCCCCAGCTTCTGGCACAGCTCCTCAAGCTGCTCTAACCACGCCTCCTCCGTCAGGTTTGGGAAGGAGTAGGTGGCGTTCACCATGAAGTAGCGGTCTATGCTCAGGCTCTTGACGTCTGAGAAGTTCTTGAGCGTCTGGAAGGTCTGATTCTCCAGGTCCAGGTTGATCGCAAAAACTATGAGCAAATCCGGCTTGCCCTTTCCGTCAAAGCCCTCCCAGTCATCCTTGGTGAGCAGGTTGGTCGCCTCCACCACACCCGCCTTATACGCGGGAATGCCGCGCTCCGAGGTGTACCTTATCGCATGCGCCGTGGCGATGATCGTGATGCCCGCCCTGCTCAGCCTCTCCACGAAGTCCATTAGCCTCTCATGCTCCGTTATCCTCGCCCCAATTGCCAGCGCGGGCTTTGAAGCCTGCCTTATTATCCTCGCCGCCTCATCGGCGCTAACTGGCCTTGCGTTCTTCGGCCCCGCCTCCATTGCAAAGCGCCAGGAGGTTGCCCTCATTTCCCTGCCTCCTTCTTCTTCATTATGAGCCTCTCAAGCATCGTCGGGTCTGGAATCTTCCGCTCCTTCCAGCCCTTCTCCCTGAGAATCTCCATAATCTCCTCCTTCATGTTGAAGGGTATGTCGCTCTCGGTGCGCACGTACAGGTGCAGGTCCTCTGGCATGCTGCCGAAGTGGCGCCTGTGCAGGTCTATGTAGTGCGCCAGCTTTATCTGCCTGCCCTTGGTTGTGTCGTTGGGGCGCATCACCAGCTTGGCTATCGCCACCATCGCCTC
>WANX01000115.1 GCA_015521565.1 Candidatus Hydrothermarchaeota archaeon | reverse complement strand
TCCCGGCTTAAAGAGCGTGACCCGCTGGCGTAGTGCAACCTTTGCGAATGTTACCTCAGCGCAAGGTAGAGGCGAGAGATGAGCGGAGGTAATTCTGAGGCAAAGCGCTGCGTGCTGTGCGGCTCTGTCATAGATGCGAGGGCTAAGCTTCAGGTGTGCGAGCCCTGCGACAAAAGCCATGCCGTCGTTCTTGAGCTCGACCCTCTGGCGGGGTATGAGGATGTTGTGCTCAACAGGCTCTACCTGGGCAGGGTGAAGCGCATCCACGAGATAGGCTACTTCATAGCCCTCAACCACAGCGTGGTTGGGCTGCTACGCAGGAGAGATGCGAAGCGTGAGCTCCGTTTAAACGAGGAGGTGGTGGTGCGCGCGAGAAGGGTTAACCTGAACGAGGGCAAGCTTGATTTACTGCCCTGGGAGGGGGAGAGGTACACGCTCATCCCGCTGAAGAAGCCCCTGAAGCTCTGGAAGATTTCGGACATTGGTATAGAGAACCTCGGTGAGAAGCTGCGCATTCGCGGCATCGTGGCAAAGGTGCAGCGCACCTCTGGTCCGACGGTATTTACAGTCTACGACGAGAGCGGTGCGATAGAGTGCGTCGCCTTCGCCAGGGGTGAGCGCGCGTATCCGAGCATCGACGTTGACAGCGTGGTAGAGGTTCGCGGCGAGGTGGTGTTCCGCCTCGACCGGGTGCAGGTCGAGGTCAGGGACATGGAAAAGCTCTACGGCGCGGAGCTCACCCGCGTTAAGGCGGCGATAGAACGCGCGATAGAGGCGAAGGCCGAGCCCGCGCAGGTGGAGCCTCTGGTTAAGAGCGAGGTGCTGGAGAGGCTGTACCCGAGGCTCAGAGAGGTTGCCCGGGAGCTGAGGAGGGCGGTGCTTAAGGGCGTGCCCATACTGCTGCGCCACCACGGCGATGCTGACGGCTTCGTGGCAGGCATAGCAATAGAACAGGCCCTGCTTCCGCTGCTCCGCGAGCACTCGCCGGATAAAGAGGCTGAGTGGCACCTATTCAGGAGGTCGCCAAGCAGGGCGCCCTTCTATGAGATGGAAGACGTGGTGCGCGACCTGCAGTATGCCCACGAGGATGCGCGCAGGTTCGGCTCACCCATGCCCCTGGTTGTTATCCTGGACAACGGCTCCACCTGGGAGGACATGCCCGCGATACGCAAGTTCAAAATCTACGGCTCCCGCGTAATAGTGGTGGACCACCACTACCCGGGAGAGGTGCGCGAGGGCAGGGCGGAGGTGGACGATATCGTGGATGTGCACGTCAACCCCTACCTGGTGGGAGGCGACTACTCGCTCACCGCGGGCTGCCTCGCCGTTGAGATCGCGAGGCTTATAAACCCCGAGCTCAGCTCAAAGCTGCGCCACCTCGCTGGAATAGCGTGCGTCGCCGATAGGGTGAAGGGGGAGGCTGCCGAGCGGTACATAGCGCTGGCGCAGGAGAAGGGCTACTCTCCCGAAGACCTGGAGCGCATAGCAGAGTGCGTGGACTTCGAGGCCTTCTACCTGCGCTTCATGGACGGGGGCGCGCTGATTGAGGACCTGCTCGGCCTGGGAAGGCTGGACAGGCAGCGCATGCTCCTCGAAACGATAGGGAAAGAGGCGGAGCGCGCAAGGGAGGTGCAGCTGCGCGCGGTGCTTGCGAATGCGAAGAGCGCGAGGCTGCCCAATGGGATAACGCTGCACACCCTCGACCTGGAGCAGTACTCCCACAGGTTCACCTACCCCCCGCCCGGGAAGACAACGGGCATGCTGCACGACGCAAAGGCGCAGGAGCACGGAGGAAGGCGGACGGTAACCCTGGGCTATGGTCCTGACTTCGCGATACTCCGCGCAACCGAAGACGTGGCAGAGGAGTTCAGGCTCAACCTGAACCACCTCGTGGCGGAGCTCGCGGAGGAGCTTCCTGGAGCGGGCGTAACCGGGGGCGGGCACGAGGTGGCGGGAAGCATAAAGTTCGTCGCTGGTTATCGCAGGCAGGTGCTGGAGAAGCTCGCCGAGAAGATCGCAAAGCTGAGGCAGGGGTAATGCGAAGCGGATACGAGCTCGACCACCTACTTGGAATGGAGCAGTTCATCACAGGCACACCCGGCATAGGCGGAAAGCTGCGCATCCTGGTCGAGGACTTCATCGTGGAGGAGCGCTTTGAGCCCTGCAGGGACGGCGAGGGGGAGTATGTGCACTTCATCCTCGAGAAGTACAACTGGGATACAATACGCGCAATTACCCAGCTCTCCCGCGTGCTGCGCGTCTCAATAAAGCGCTTCGGATACGCGGGCACAAAGGATAAGCGCGCCCTTACAAGGCAGCGCGTCTCAGCCTGGAAGATAAGCGAGGAGGAGCTGGCAGAGGTGAGCATCCCAGGCTTAAAGCTCTACGGCTTCACCCGCTGCAGGGAGCGCGTCAACCTGGGGGACCTGCTGGGCAACGATTTTACCATAGCGGTGCGCAGGCTTAATGGCGAAGCTCTGGAGGAAACACTCGCCGAGACCACGGCTCAGCTGCACCAGCGAGGGGTGCCCAACTACTTCGGCTACCAGCGCTTCGGCACCGTTAGACCGAACACCCACCTGGTGGGCAAGGCGATAGTGCAGGGCAGGCTCGAGGAGGCGGTTATGCTCTACTTAGCCAGACCCTACCCGAGGGAGAGAAGCGACGCCTACGAGGCGAGAAAATTCCTGGACGAGACGCGGGACTACCGCAGGGCGCTGGAGCTGTTCCCTTCGCGACTTCACTACGAGCGCAACATGCTGGACTCGCTGAGCAAGAACCCGCGCGACTTTGCAGGCGCTCTGCGGCGCCTCCCCAAGAAGCTGCGCCGCATGCTGGTGCACGCGTACCAGAGCTACCTTTTTAATAAGATTCTCAGCAGGCTGATTGAAGAGGAGATGGAGATCAAGGGCAGGGAGATACCCCTTTTCGGCTACTCCTCTGGCTTCTCACCCGGGAGGCAGGGCGAAATAGAGCGCGAGGTGCTGGAGGAGGAGGGCGTGGCGCTGGAGAGCTTCAAGATTAGGCCCCTTCCCGAACTTGCTATGCCCGGCTCAAGGCGCAGCGCGGCGGTGAGCACCGAGGTAAGCTACTCCCTGGCAAAGGACGAGCTGCACGAAGGCAAGCAAAAGCTGGTGATGCGCTTTTTCCTCCCGCCGGGAAGCTACGCCACCTCCCTGCTCAGGGAGTATATGAAGGCAGACCCCCTCGACTACTGAGATTTCCGAAAAGCTTGCCATCGAGATTTATCATTGTTAATCATTAAAAATCTCAGAAAGTTGCATGAGGTGAATTCCCTGCGTTGGGGCAAGTGTGGAGGATGAAGAGATGGTGGTTGCGCAGCAGGAACTCCTCGAATATCTCTGGCTTGGCAGAGAGGAAGGGTACACCGCCCTTGAGCATGAAGTTATCTTCCGCGACCTGTGCTGCGGGTGCGGCAACTGCGAGGCGGTGTGCCCCGAGGATGTTGTTCGTGTGGATGAGTTTCCGAGGCTTATAGGGGAGTGCACAGACTGCGGGTACTGTTTGATGCAGTGCCCCAGGAGCTTCTTCAACGCAGATGAGGTTGAGGAGAAGCTCTTTGGCGAGGTGGTTGAGGACGAGCTGGGCTTTGTGCGCAAGCGCATAGGCGTCAGGAGTTTGGATAAGGGCATCGCAAAGGCGGCGCAGGACGGGGGCTTTGTAACCGCGCTTCTGAGCTATGCGCTGGAGAAGGGGGTCATAGACGGCGCCGTGGTTGGAGGCGTGCGTGAGGATAAACCCTGGTACCCCGAGGCGAGGCTGGTCACTTCGCCCGAGGAGCTCATCCCCACTGCCGGCACCAGGTACTCCAACTCCCCGAACTTGGCGGTGCTCAAGCATGTGGTGGAGCTTGACCTGAAGCGCCTCGCCATAGTCGGCGTGCCCTGCCAGATAGAGGCGGCGCGCAAACTGCAGTTCTACCCCATAGAGGAGCTTGACCTGAGCGGGAGGATAGCCCTGACCATCTCCATATTCTGCTCCTCCAACTTCCTGTACGAGCTCATGACGGAGCTGGTGCAGAAGAGCTACGGGGTGAAGCTGGAGGATGTGAAGAAGGTGGACATAAAGGGCAAGCACTTCCTGGTTTACACCGACGAGGGCAAGCTGGAGATTCCGCTTAAAGAAGCCTACCGCTACAGGCGGGAGCCCTGCAAGGTCTGCACCGACTTCACCGGCAGGCTGGCGGACTTCGCGGTTGGAAGCGTGGGCTCTCCGCCAGGGTACACCTCGGTGCTCGCGAGAAGCGAGGCTGCGGTTAAGCTGCTGGACGAGATGCTCGCAGCTGGGCTCTTTGAGACGGTGGAGCTGAAGGAGGAGAAGGGTCTGGAGATAGCACGCAAGCTTCAGCTCAGGAAGGAGAAGAACGCAAAGAAGGAGATTAGGCGCAGGATACGCCCGCTTCTTCCGCCGCCCTACAGGAACATGAAGTTTTAGGTGGTTGAGATGGTTGCGAAGCCGAAGAAGTTTAAGATAACGAAAGCCGAGTCCCCGAGGCTTAAAATAGGGGACATGGTTATAGAGATAGGCGAGATTGAGGAGGACACCTGGGGAGAGCCTCTTGGTCCAACCCCGAAGCCCAGCTGGACGGACCTGCGCGAGTGGGATAAGAAGCTGCTCAACCGCTACGAGCCCTTCTACTCGCCCACCTGCGACATGTGCTGCCTGTGCAGCTACGGGAAGTGCGACCTGACAAAGGACAAGAAGGGCGCCTGCGGTATAACCCAGAAGGCGCAGCAGGCGAGGCTCATACTGATGGAGTGCGTGATAGGTGCTGCGTGCCACGGGGCGCATGCCAGGCACATGCTGGAGCACCAGATTGAGCGCCTGGGCGCTGACTACAGGATAGACCTCGGGCTGAACATTGAGACCGAGGCTCCAATATACCGCGCCGTTATCGGCAAGAAGCCCGAAACTCTTGGAGACCTGCTTGAAGGTATGGAGTACGCGGAGCGGGAGATTCAGAACCTCCTCTCCAGCGTGCACACTGGCCAAGAGGGCGACCACCTTGACCTTGAGTCCAAGGCGCTGCACGCGGGTATGATAGACAACTTAGTGAAGGAGATAGCCGACCTTTCTCAAATAGTGGGGTACGACTTCCCGAAGGGCGATCCGGATGCGCCTCTTGCAGAGCTGGGCTACGGGGCGGTGGACAAGAGCAAGCCCGTGATACTCTTCATAGGGCACAACGTCGCCCCCGGAGCCGAGGTCATAACCTACGCAGAAGCCTACAGCAAGGACGTTGAGGTCGCTGGAATATGCTGCACCGCCCACGACCTGCAGCGCCGCAGCAAGAGCGCCAAGATTATAGGTCCCCTGAGCGAGCAGCTCCGCTTCGTGCGCTCGGGCATAGCCGACGTAATCGTGGTGGACGAGCAGTGCGTGCGCACGGACATACTTGAGGAGGCGATGAAGGTTCGCACGCCTGTTATCGCAACGAACGACAAGATGGGGCTCGGCTTACCCGACAGGACAGACGACGACCCCGAGGCTATCGTTGAGGACCTGGTGAACTACCGCATCCCAGGAGCCTTCATCCACAAGCCCGAGAAGGTGGGCGAGGTGGCTGTGAAGGTTGCGGAGCGCATCGCGGCGAAGCGCGCCGAAATAAAGGGCAGAGCCCTTCCCGATGAGCAGGAGGTGCGCAGCGAGAGCGCGCGCTGCGTCAGCTGCGAGAAGTGCCAGCGCGCCTGCCCTGTGAACCTGCACATTTCGGCGGCGCTTAAGGAGGCGGCGAAGGGCAGCTTTGAGCGCTTGGCTTCTCTGAGAAAGCTCTGCATTGGGTGCATGCGCTGCGAGAGCGCCTGCCCCAAGGACATAAAGATAGTCTCGCTGATGGAGAAGGCGAGCGAGGCTGAGACCTACTCCCAGAGCTACAAGATAAGAGTTGGCAGGGGACCCATCCTTGACACCGAGATACGCAACGTGGGCGCTCCCATAGTTTTCGGCGAGATTCCCGGTGTGGTGGCCTTCGCGGGGTGCACCAACTTCGCCAACGGCGCCAACGAGGTTGCGGAGATGGCTGAGGAGTTCCTGAAGCGCAACTTCATCGTCGTGGCCTCTGGCTGCGCCGCCATGGCGATAGCGCGCTACAAGGACGAGAACGGCGAGACCCTCTACGAGCGCTACCCTGGTATATTTGATGCAGGCGGGCTGGTGAACGTGGGCTCCTGCGTGGCGAACGCCCACATCTTGGGCGCCGCGATAAAGATTCCCTACATCTTCGCAAGGCGCAACCTGCGCGCCAACTTTGAGGAGATAGCCGACTACATACTCCACCGCGTGGGCGCTGTAGGCGTGGTGTGGGGTGCCATGTCCGCGAAGGCGCTCTCCATAGGCACGGGCATTAACCGCTGGGGCATACCCGTGATTTTAGGGCCCACCGGCACGAAGTACAGGAGGCTGTACTTGGGCAGGAAGGATGTGCCCGAGAAGTGGGAGATATACGACGCTAAGACTGGAGAGAAGCTCATCTCAGACCCTGCACCAGAGCACCTCGCCTACGTTGCCGAGAGCAAGGAGGAGGCGATGGTGGCGATAGCCAAGCTGGTGATGCGCCCCAACGACACAACCAAGGGCAGGCAGATAAAGCTGGCGCACTACATAGACCTGCACAGGCGCCACTTCGGCAGCATGCCAGAGGACCTGCACCT
>WANX01000114.1 GCA_015521565.1 Candidatus Hydrothermarchaeota archaeon | reverse complement strand
GGATGCCCTTCCCGGGGCCGGGGTTGGCGGTGCGCGTTATCGGCGAGGTCACGCCCGAGAAGGTGGAGATAGTGCGGGAGGCCAATGCGATAGTTGAGGAGGAGATTAGAAAAGCCAAGCTCAGGCCATGGCAGGCCTTTGCAGCGCTTCTGGAGGGCAGGACGGTGGGCGTTAAGGGCGACATCCGAGACTACGGCTACACCATCGCTGTACGCGTGGTCGAGAGCGTCGACGCCATGACGGCTACCGCGATGGAGGTGCCCTGGGAGGTGCTAAAGCGCATCCAGAAGCGCATAACGCGGGAGATTCCCGGCGTAACGCGGGTGCTCTACGATATAACCGACAAGCCCCCGGCTACAATCGAGTACGAGTAGTCCGGGCGCTCTTTACAATTGTGTAATTGAGTGCTCAGCATAACCTGCTACCAGAAGTGTGGCTACACGCTGACCTGCACCTCTTCAACCTTTCGCCTGCTTACGCTCTTTTTTGGAGAAGTTCTCTTTTCCATCTGTGAATACTTTACTTTGCATCGTTCTCCTTGTCTTCCTCCTCCAGCAGTATCACCGCCACTCGTTTGCCGAGCCAGCGCTTGGGCACGTAGACACACGCCCCTGCTCCTGCACAAACAATATTTGACGATATATGGAGAAACTGGAGAAGGTACCTGAAGGAGTATGAGGAGAGGTGAAGATGCTCAAAGTCAGGGACGTTGAGATAAAGTTCGGCAGCATAGAGGACATGAAGAAAGAAATCCTCGAGAGAAAAGAAGGTGAAGAGAGACACGTGATTTATCTTCCCGACGCCAGGACTTTCTCAAAGATATTCTCAGCCAGGAGAATAGAGCTTCTCAGGGCAATAAAAGAGAATCCGGAGCTCGGAGTCAGCGAGCTTGCCAGGCTTCTGGGAAGAAAGCAGGAAGCGGTGAGCAGGGACATCGCTTTCCTCCGCGCATGAGGCTTGATCGAAACCACAACAGAGGACAGGAAGGTCCTTGCCAGGAGCATGCCGGGAAAAGTCGTGGTGGAGATATAACCTTTAGGAGAGTAGTCACTTCTCCATTTCATGTGAAATTGTTAAAATTGAGGTTAGAGGGTATGAAGTTCAAAGTGGTCATCGAGGAGGATAAAGAGGTAGGGGGCTACGTGGTTAGCTGTCCTGCTTTACCGGGGTGCCACTCTCAGGGCGATACAATAGAGGAAGCCCTGGAGAACATTAAAGAAGCGATTCAAGCTTGCCTCGAATCGCTGGCAGAGGACGTTGTGAAGGAAGCTGCTTCTAAACCCTATTCAAAGGTTGTCGAAGTTGTGGTTTAATGCCAAAGCTGCCGGTCATTTCCGGAAAGGAAGCCGCTAAAGCCTTCTCCAAAGCTGGGTGGTACCCGCACAGGCAGGTGGGGAGCCACCTGGTCATGAGAAAGGAGGGATCAAGGGTTACGCTTTCTATCCCTCTCCACAAAGAGCTAAAGCCGGGGTTGTTGAGAAAGCTTATCAGGGACGCCGGGCTGACCGTAGAGGAATTTGTCGAGCTTTTGTGAGGAGGTGAGGCTGATTATTGTGGGGGGACGAGCACTGAGACTCCTTTCTTTTTTCTGCTTGCTATCAATTTCCTACGCGCTTGGGGCTTGATTGAAACCATAACAGGGAAATAGGATAATACAGGCTAAGTTTGTGAGCTCGCAGCACTTAAAATGTATTCTTTCAGGAGAGGGTCGAGATTGAAGGATCTCGACCCCAGGACGAAGCAGAGGCTCCATATCGCGCTCTATGGCCACAGGACGAAGAAGAGAGTGAAAGGCAAGGAGTACGTCAGCGAGGTAAGAGGCTGGATCGAAAAGGGGGCGAAGCTGGAGAGAAAGGTGGTGATGTTCCCCGAGAGGGTTGCAAGAGAGGTAAGGAAAACCCTGCAAACATATGGTGCGAAGTTCTTTGAGATAAAGGTGTACGCCGCTCCAGAAGAGTTTGAAAAAATAAGAAGGCTGGCTGCGTGAAACAAGTTGCTGCTCTCCGGCTTTAGCCGAGGAGAGTGTCAAAATATTGGGGGGTAGGTGGTGGAGGTTATCGAGGGCTACAGGCCGAAATATAAGGGTCAAATAGAACTAACCTCAGGGGAAGTGGTCAGAATCCACAAGGCGAGAGGACCTCGCGGGAGACAAACAGTATTAGTAAGAAAGATTTAAAATAATAATGATATCTATGGTCCCTGGAGGTGATAGGAACCCTGTGGAGGTTCCTGTAAACAACGGAAAGGTTGGAGGTGAAATGCCCGAGAAAAAGAGGAGAAGAGGAGGTGGAGGGCATTTCACCTTCTTAATCCAGTGCTACATTTACCGAAGGTAAACATTATTGTTGAACGGTAAGCTCAAGGTAAACGCATGCATTTGCAGGAGGAAGAGAAGTGGCGCTGCTCTTCGGCACCGCTGGGGTTCCGAAATCCTCGCCTTCGCGGGACACCGCCTCCGGCATAGCGAGGGTGCACGAGCTTGGCCTTGAAGCTATGGAAGTCGAGTTTGTGCGCGGCGTGCGCATGGGCTTTGAGAAGGCGAAGCAGGTGCGCGCGGTGGCAAAGAGGCTGGGCATTGCTCTCAGTGTGCATGCACCATACTACATCAACCTGAACTCCCCCGAGAGGGAGAAGCTTGCCGCAAGTGTGCAGCGCATTCTCGATTCTGCGCGAGTTGGCTCTGCCTGCGGCGCTCGCGATGTGGTGTTCCACCCTGGCTACTACATGAAGAGCTCGAAGGAAAACGCCTATGCTCGGGTTAAGGAGCAGCTCGGGCAAATAGTGAAGACGCTGGAGGAGGATGGCATAGACGCGACGCTCCGTCCTGAGACGACGGGGAAGCGCTCCCAGCTTGGCTCGCTGGAGGAGGTGCTCAGGCTGAGCTCTGAGCTTGAGAGCGTATTGCCCTGCGTGGACTTCGCCCACCTGTATGCACGCACCCGGGGAGGGGTGAACAGCTACGAGGCTTTTGCAGAGATTCTTGGGAAGATAGAGGCCGCGCTGGGCAGAGAGGCGCTGCGCAGGATGCACATCCATGCCTCGGGTATAAACTACAACAAGGGCGGGGAGCGCGCCCACCTCGTGCTGCGCGAGTCAGAGTTCAACTACCGCGCGATGCTCCGTGCGCTTAAGGACTACCGCGTGGAGGGCGTGCTGATATGCGAGAGCCCCAACTTAGAGGAGGATGCGCTGCTTTTAAAGCGGGAGTACCCGCTGGTGTAGCGGGAATGCTGAAGGGCTAAAACCCGGCAGAGCCTTGAAAATCTCTTCAGACTGTCAGAGAGAAGGCCATAGCAAGGGCTGCAGGCCGGTTTTTAGGTGGTGGACGTGTTTTGAATGCCAATGCTTTCAAATCAGTCCACCACCTTCTCGAGCACACCATCCAGTGCGGCATGCAGCTCCCCCAGGTCGCGGTTGTTGTCAATGCGGTAGTCTGCCAGCTTGGCTAACTCGGCTATCCTTTTCTCAGTTTCCGCGGCGTCGTTCTTCAAAAACTCCTCGTAGCTCAATCCTGCCTCCCCCCTTTCCCCGCGCTTAACCGCACGCTGGTAGCGCACCTCCGGTGAGGCGTCGATGTAGATCAGTATGCTTTTTTCAAAGCTCCTCACCATCTCCACCTCCTCCGGATAGCGCACCCCGTCCACCACCACCACGCTCGCCTCGCTTGCAAGAATATCCCTCTTGAGTGCCCCTGCGATAATCCCGTTGCCAAAGGCTGAGCGGAGCGCTGTACCCAGGGCGATGAAGTTCTCCCTGCTCAGCGGAAGATAAAGCCTCGCCAGTATGTCTCTGAGCACATCTGAGAAGCGGAATACCCTGCCCCCGAACTTTTTTGCGATATACCTGCTCGCCTCGCTCTTTCCGGAGCCTATCCTGCCCATTATTCCTATTACAACCCTGTCTATCGCAACCACCTCTGCAGGGGTTAGCTTTTTATTGCACGTCCTAATAAATATATCCAATGGACCTCCTTACAGCAGTCGGTGCCGGAGTAGCAGGTCTTTTTCTGGCAAGCATACTTATAGTTTTTCTGAGTTCGCGGATTCTCGGACGCTCCCGGGGGGGTGGAGGATATTACTCCTCTGCTGACAGAGTCCCGGTCAGCCAGGAGTTCAGCGAACTGGACGCTGCCCCCCCTGTGAGACGAAGCACCCCTGCCAGAGAGGAATCGGCCGCTGACACCACGAGCAACAGCCTTATACAGGAGATTCTGTCAATGGAGCTCTCCGATGAACCCTCCGGCAGCACAGCGTCTGCGGTCCAGGACACCGTCCGGGATAAGGAACACAAACCCAGAGACCCGCTGGTCTCGCTGATAGAGGAGTTTGACCTGAGCGGTGACTCTGAAGCCAAAGACGACATCCAGGAAAAAACCGTGGCTTCTGAGGACCTTTTTGAAGAGCTCCTTGGCGGCGGGGACGAATCTGCACACAGGGCAACTGCTGAAGAAAGGAGGTACACCGGCTATCCAGACTGCTTCGGAAACACAAGAGAATGTGAAAAAAACTGCTCCTTCTCTGAAGAGTGCAGACGTACGGTGGAGATACTCGGAGAGTTTATTTAAACTTCTCCAGTCTGCTTCTGATGGACTCAAGCTCCTCCCTGGAAAGCTTTGTACCGTACCTCAGCTCCCTCAGCTCCTGCTCCAGGCCGTTGGAAATGTAAAAAAGCAGCAGATTTAACAAAACACTGAGCAGCAGCAGTATCCCCAGTGCCGCCGTCATGGCACCCCCTTCGACCATGTCATATTATACTGCACAGGGGGTATAAAAGGGTGTTGTTTACAGTGGTGTCAAATCAGCGGTCACATCACATCGTAGCTGCCATCGCCTCCAGGCGGCGGATGCGCTCCTCTGTGGGAGGATGTGTCGAGAACAGAGATGCGATAACATTTCCCCTCAGGGGATTAACAATAAACAGATGAGCTGTTGATGGATTGGCATTGTGCATTGGAGCTCTCGCCACACCGTACTCCAGCTTCCGCAGTGCGCTGGCCAGAGCTCCGGGCTTACGGGATATTCTCGCTCCGGTCTCGTCTGCGAGGTACTCCCTTGTGCGTGATATGGCAAGCTGAATAATCAGCGCTGCAATTGGCGCCAGGATGGAAAGGAGCAGCACGCCCAGAAAGTGGGCGGCGCTCTCCCTGTCCCGGCCGGGAGCAAAAATTGCCGCCCATCTTGCCCAGACCGCAAGCATTGTAATCACACCCGCAATGGTGGCGGCAACTGTACTTATCAGGGTGTCTCTGTTCTTTATATGGGCGATTTCGTGGGCAAGTACACCTGTCAGCTCCTCCCTGTCCAGAAGTTCCAGAATTCCGGTGGTAACCGCCACGGCGGCATGCTCCGGGTCTCTGCCGGTGGCAAAGGCGTTGGGTGTGTTGCTGTTAATCACAAAAACCCTCGGCTTGGGTATTCCGGCTCTCGCGGCCAGGCTCTCAACCACCCTGTGCAGTCCCGGCGCCTCCTGCGGTGAGACCTCTCTGGCCCCGTACATTGCGAGGACAATCCTGTCACTGTACCAGTATGCAGAGAAGTTCATCAACAGAGCCAGAATAAAGGCGAATATCATACCCCCCGTACCTGCCAGAGCCCTGCCGGTAACTACGAGCAAGCCCGTCAGGAACGCCAGCAGCAGCGTGGTTTTGAGCATGCTGCTCATCCTGTCACCCCATTTTTCTAACCACAGGTTACCATAATAAAAAATTTATTATAACCACTGAACGTGGGGAATCCTTGCCCTGTGCGCTTCACAGAAGTCTGCACCCTTGGCGTCCACCTCCTCGAGGCTGTTGGAAAAGGACATAACACACTTCCTGCGGGGACAGTGTCCAAAACCAAAGGTGTGCCCCAGCTCGTGCAGAGCCTCCTTCAAAGCGCGCTCAAGCAGAAGCTCTTCTCCAGCACCATACTTCAGTCTGTAAAGCGATATGGCCGCAAAGTCACCGCCCACCTGGGCGATTCCGAAGATAAAATTGAGCCTGCCTGCGTACAGGTCCACATCCACAACACCGAGATGTTTGCACCCTGCTTCCACACGGTACTTTTTTTCAAGCTCCCTGAGCAG
>WANX01000113.1 GCA_015521565.1 Candidatus Hydrothermarchaeota archaeon | reverse complement strand
AGTGATAGCGGAGCTTGACGGCTCTGTAAACATCTCATTAAACTACAGCTCTGGCTACTACACAGGCAGCACTCCTCCGCTGGGCGATGGTCAGCACACCCTGAGAATCTACGCCAACGACACCCTGGGCAATGCCGGCTACACTGAAGTTAACTTCACAGTTGACACCACGCCGCCTGCAATTTCAGTCAATTACCCGAGAAATGGCACCAGGATTAGCCTGCTCCACAACTTCATAAACCTCACCCTCTCCGACCTCACCGGGGTAAGAGAGGTGCAGCTCTATGTCAACGGCAACCTTACAAAGAGCTTCAGCACCCGCTTCAGACACGGAACGCTTGTTGGCTACCTGCCGCTCCGTCCGGGGGTGAATACCGTAGAAGTTGTGGCGAGGGATGTGCACAACTACTCCTCAAAAGCTGAAGTCAACCTCACCGCCTACAAACCCGTGTTGAGAGTCGTCAGAAATGTAACCCCCGGTGCAAGGATACACAACGCCTCAGGAGGCGCAGGGGTAGAAATCAAGCTTGGCAACACCTCTGGCAGAGTGGCCCTTGAGCTTAACGCCACCACGAATCACAGTGAGATTGCAAACCTCACGGCCTTTAAATTGCCAGGCGCCATAAACAAGTTTTTAGCAGTAAAGCTGAGAGGCGCTGCCAATGAAAGCTCAAACATAACCTACGCCGTGCTTAAGCTTGGCTTTACCCTCGCCGACCTGGATGCCAACGGAAATGGAAGGGTGAATCTGAGCAATCCGGAGCAGGGTGACATAGACCCGGGAAGCCTGAGGTTCTACCGCTACTGCCCGGCCACAGGCGAGTGGCAGAAGGTTGAGGGCAGGGAGATGGTCTGCGGCAGCGACAGGATAACAGTCCACGGCTACGGTGTAAATCTCACCAACGTCACTAACATGTACGTGTGGGCGAACCTGAGCCGGCTGAGTGTTTATGGCATGGCAGGTATCGTTGTAAAGCCAGCGCCTGCGGTTTCCATAACTCCAGCAGCAGGGGTATACTCTCCGGATGCGGTGCTGCTTGCGAACAGCATAGATATAGCCCTGGCTGAAGAGTTGGTAACCCTCCTCAAAGAGCGAGGAATAGAGCTCCACATTGTCAACGCTTCAAACTTCACTGAGTACGGCAATAGGCGATACATAATAATCCTGGGAGGACACCGTGCCTACGAGGGCGTGGGAGAGATTGTGGCAGGTATCCTGAGCGACGAGGAGAAGGCGCGCGTTGAAGCGGGCAGTGCGTACATCAAGAAGCGCTCCGTCTTCAGAAGCGGAGACGTGGTGTACATCTTCGCGGGTAAAGATAGAAACGCAACTGCTCAGGCATGGCAGGAGATGTACGAGGAGGTTGCCAGAGAGATAAGGTACAACTTGGGCTAAATTTTTTATTCTTTTAACCCTGATGCCCAGACAGCGGAGTGGCTCAGCCTGTGGAAAGTCGTCAGGAATAAGATTTAGGAAACCCTTATATCACTGTGCACAGAGCTATTATTATGCGCCTCTGCATTATTCTGCTTCTGCTCATTGCAGGCGTCTCCTCTGCCTTCGCGGGTGGAGTGGATGTTATACTTGTCAGGAGCGACCTGCCACAGGAGTTCGCCGTGGCTCAGGCATACTCTCACTTCACCGGCATTCCCATAGTGACAACACCCTCGCAGGAGCTCAGCGAGGACGCGAGGGAGCAGCTTAGAGGCTACATAGAGCTCGGGTACAGGAACCTTGTAATCATCGGCGGGGAGAAGGCGGTCTCGCTGGAGGTGCAGCGGGAGATAGATGCGCTGGGCTATGTCACGCGCAGGATAGCGGAGGCTGACCGCTACGGCACCGCTGCCACCTTCGCAAAGGAGTTCTACTCCAGCTCTGAGGGTGCGATTCTGCTCTATGGCGAGAGCTCAGAGAACTTGTTGCTCGCAATGAGGCTGAGCTCGGCTACGGGCTACCCCATACTCTTCGTCAGACGTGACAGCGTGCCTCCGGCTGTGAAGGACGCCATCGCATCGCTTCATGTTAAAAAGGTTTATCTGTTTCCACAGGGCTTGGAGCAGAACGTCATGAAGGAACTATCTGGCTATGAGGTAATCCGGATAGAAAAAGGCTTCACTCTCCCAGAAAAGAAGAGCAACGCCCTGTCCCTCGCCTTCATTGCAGGCTTTTCTCTGGGCGTGCTCACAGTGCTTGCATACCTCCGCGCAAGGAGGATAAGGCAGAGGCTGCCCTACGAGATACTCAGCGAGGATGAGGAGCGCGTGGTAAAAGCGATAGCCAGCGAGGGCGGTACGCTAACCCAGGATGCTCTTCCGGAGAAGACAGGCTTCTCGAGGCCGAAGATAAGCAGGATTGTAAAGGAGCTTGTGGACAGGGGAATAATAGAGAAGGTGCCAAAGGGAAGAACCCACGAGCTTACAATAAAAAAAGAATTTTACAGAGAGTAGTGCACACAAATCATCAAAATTATGGTCAGAATTAAAATATGTTGATAAACATGCACTATGGAAGCGTTGGGAAAGGTTATGAATAATTATAGAGCACATCAGCGCATTTGTTATATATGCAGACTTCTGCAGGAAATCTTTGCATTGGAAAGGTTAATATAGGGGATTCTCCCCAACTAAATGCAGCACACATGAGGGCGAGCGTTATGGAGCTTATCCGCCGGATTCGTGAGAAGAGTGCAGGAATTGCGGTCGTGGGCCTGGGCTATGTCGGGCTGCCCACTGCGGCGGTGCTCGCAGCGAGGGGCTTCAGCGTGGTGGGTGCAGATATAAAGCGTGAGGTGGTGGAGAGCATCAACCGGGGGGAGTCGCCCATAGGCGAGCCGGGGCTGCAGGAACTCGTGAGGCATGCGGTGGAGAAGCGCAGGCTAAGGGCGGTGCTTTCAGCTGAAGAGGCCACGCAGGAGAGCGACGTTGTGATCGTCGTCGTCCAGACGCCGATAGACGGGGAGAAGCGTCCTGATTTGAGCGCCCTCAAGAGCGCCTGCCGAGACGTTGCGGCGGGGCTTAAGAAAGGGCAGCTTGTGATCATAGAGAGCACCATTCCGCCCGGGACAACGCGACGGGTGGTTGCGCCCCTGCTCGAAGGCTCGGGGCTTAAGGCGGGGGAGGATTTTCTGCTCGCGTACTCGCCGGAGAGGGCCATACCCACGCGCACCCTGCAGGAGATTCAGAGCAATGCGCGCATAGTTGGCGGAATCAACGAGATGAGCGCCCGTGCGGCGGCGGAGCTCTACCGCAGCATCACCAGCGGGGAGGTGTACGAGGAGAGCGTCGAGGTGGTGGAGGTTGTCAAGCTAATGGAGAACACCTTCCGCGATGTCAACATAGCTCTCGCGAATGAGCTCGCGCTGCTGTGCGAGGCTCTGGGCATAGACGTTTTACGGGCAATCGAGCTGGCGAACAGGCACCCGCGCGTTAACCTGCACACCCCTGGAGCTGGCGTGGGCGGGCACTGCCTGCCAAAGGACCCCTACTTCCTTATAAACGAGGCGAAGAAGCACGGGATTGAGCTCAGGGTAATAGAAGCTGCGAGGCAGCGCAACGACGGCATGCCCCTCCACGTGCTGCGCAGGATAGAGGAGGCGCTCGCAGCTAAGGGGAAAGAGCTGAGCAACGCGAAGGTGGCTGTACTCGGCATAGCCTACAAGGGCAACACCGACGACACCCGACAGAGCCCGGCTGAGCCCGTGGTTAAGGCGCTTATGGAGCGCGGTGTTGAGGTTATCTCCCATGATCCGCACGCAAAGCAGGACTTCGGGGGCAGGTTCTCCAGCAATCTCAGAGAGGTTGTGGCAGGCGCTGATGCGGTGGTCATACTCACCGACCACGACGAATATAAAAGGCTCAACCTGGAGGAGCTGAAGGCGCTGCTGAAGGGCGACGCTGTGGTAATAGACGGCAGACGCGTGCTGGAAAAGGAGAGGGTGGAGCGCCTGGGGATGCGCTACTTCGGCGTGGGATGCTAACCTCTTATTTTCCTTGCGGCTACTGCGAGAAGCGCGAGCAGCAGCGCACCTGCGCCAGCGTAGAGCGTTTTACTGCCGCTTTCTGAGCCAGCGACCACCTTTACCGGCACCGCAATCTCCTGCACGTAGACGCTGTCGTCCCCGGCCTCGCTGTCTCCTGTGCACCTTATGCTCAGCCTGAGCCTGTACTCCTTGGGTATCGCATCCTTTTTCACCTCAAACTCTATCGCTCCCTCACCCACTTCTCCGGGTCTGAGGCTGCCTATGAAGTCGCTGCGCGTGGTGAAGTCGAAGGGCTGGGAGCTCTCCCGTATAACCCGCACGTCGGTATTTTCCGCCTTCTCGCCGCCCGCGTTCCTTATTCTGAGCCTGAGGATTACGCTGTCTCCTGGAGAGGGGTTCGCCGGCAGAACTTCAGCGCCGGCAAGCTCAAAGTAGGGCGCTGGCTCAACGAGAATAGAGATGCTCTTCTCCTCCCTGTACTCTCTGCCCGAGGAGTCCTCGTACTCAACCACCAGCGGGAGGGTATAGCTTCCGGCCTTCGCCCTTTCAGCAACGTCGAAGTGAAACTCCGCCGCAGCTCCGGCATAGGGTGCGATGTTCCCCAGGAAGCTTTCCCCGGCTCCTGAGAAGCTCTCCGCGAAGGGTGCGCTCAGCTTTAACCTTGCCCTGACGTTTCTCGCCTCCGCATCGCCGGTGTTCGCAAGCTTAACTGTTAGCTTAACATCATCCCTCCCGCTCCTTACGTCTTTGGGCACGGTGGCAATGCCCGCAATGCTCAGCTTTATCTCCCCCTCCACAGGCAGCGCAAGCTGCAGCATCTGGGATCTGAGGTTGCCCTGTTCATCCTTCCACTCCACCAGAAGGGGGACGTAGTAGACGCCAGGCGGAGTGCCCCTCTTCACGTACACCCTGTAGCTCAGCTCCACCTCCTCGTTCTGCAGGATTATGCCGAAGTACTGCTCAGAGCGTATGCCCTCCCGCACCCTGCCTATGTACTTTCTTGGTGAGCCCACTGGATCAACTGGCGACTCATCGCTCCGGTCGAAGGTTACACGCGCATACGCCGCGTACGTGGGTCCCAGGTTCTTGAGGGTTATGTTCACATAGCCATAGCTGTCCTGCTTCAGCGGTGTGTGCTCCACCTTGGTTATGTAGAAGTCCGCCTCCAGAGCGCCTGCAACGCTGAAAAGCGCGGCAGCAGCCACCGCGAAGGCAACAATCCACCTCACATTCTTACCTCCTTTAGCTTGTTGAGAATGAGCACTGCCGAGGGAACAAAGGTTAAAGCCGAGAGCATGCACGCGAGCACACCGATGCTCATCACATTCGCCAGGTCGTGCATAAATCTGAGCTCTCCCAGAGCCATGGCTCTGAATCCTATCAGCGCCGCGATGGTTGTAATCGCCATGGGCTTCACAACGTTTTCAAGCGTAACCCGCATCGCCTCCTCCGGGCTCAGCGCCCTGCCGAAGTAGCCCTGAACCTCCTGCATGTACCTCCCTATTATCTGGATTGCGAAGTCTATGCCTATGCCCATAATCATGCTCACCACGCCCGCGAGGGTTGAGGAGATTTTAATTCCCAGCGCACCTATCATCCCGAAGCTCCAGAAGGTCCCCAGGGTTACGCTTGCGAGCGGCAAAAAGCTGTACCTCAGCGACCAGAGCACCAGCGCGGTGAAGAAGAGGATGCCCAGGAAGCTGAACCTTGCAGTGGCCTGCATATCCCTCGCGGTGAGCTCCTTGAAAATCTTCCCGTTCACCGGGTCGCCAGCAACGACGGCACGAACCCCCGGAGGGGGGGCAATCGAATCAATTGCTCTCTCCACATCCCTCACGAAGCTCTCCTCCCTGCCGGAGACGTCGCTAACCTGAAGCTTTATGAGCGCGGTTGCCCTGTCTCCGCTTATGTACGCCTCCGCCACCGGATTCTCCTGTATGCGGAGCCTAATCTCATCCAGCGTCCCCGGCAGCTCGCCCACGTAGTCCACATAGCTCCTGCTCCCGGAGACACCCTTCACCCCCTCAAGCTTCTCCTGAATCAACTTGATGTACCCAGCCACCTCGGGCTGCCTTATGTCCCTCACAGAGTACTCCGAGTAGAGCTCCGGGTCGATAAAGACCACCACAAACATGTTCTGAGAGCCAAAGAACTGGTCCTCGGCTATCTTAAACCCCCTTATGACCTCAATATCCTCAGGAAACATCTTCTCGAAGGCTGTGGCTTCCAGCTCAACACCCGAAAGCTGAAGGTACGCCAGGTAGCTCACAAAAATGCAGAGTGCAAGCAGCGCGAAGGGGTGCCTGGACGCGAACCTGGCGTACGCCCTAATCAAGGTATCCCCTCCTGTCCAGTATCGCTATAAGGGCAGGGTTCACAGCAATCGCCCCGAGGTAGCTGTAGAATATCCCCAGCGCCAGCGTTGAGCCCATCTTCTGAACCATGGGCATGGTGGCGAGCAGCAGGGCGAGAAATCCGGCGATTGTGGTGGTGGCGGAGCCGGTTATATTCAGCCCCACTCCAGGCACGACCACACCGAGGATCTCCTCGGGGCTCTTCCCCTTCCGCTTCTCCTCCTCGTACCGCTTTATCACAAAGATTCCGTACTCCACCCCGAGCCCGAGTATCATGGCGCCTATGCCTACGGTGCCTATGCTCAGAGGTATGCGAAGCCAGCCCATTGTACCCAGGGTCCACACCACAGAGAGCAGCAGGGGTGTGAAGACCAGCACGCCTTTAATTACCGACTTCTGCAGAATTATCAGGAGAAGGAATATTATCAGCGCGGCCATGCTCATGGTCAGCGCCGCGTCGTGGATAAGAAGCTCAAAGAGTGCCACCCTCATCGGAGGCGTGCCGGTTATTAAAACCTCCACCCCCGGAGGCTTTTCAGAGCCCTCAACTATCTCCCTGACCCTGTCCACAAACGCCCTGTTCCTCTCCTCACTCGCCCCTATGTCGGAGTATATGTAAATTGCAGTCGCCTTTAAATCCCGGGAGTAGAAGTCCCTCAGCTCGGGTACGGCTGAGTAGAGAGCCCTGCTCTCCTGCATGCTTCGGGGCATTCCAGCTTTCTCATATATCGAGTAGGCGGAGTAAACCCGGGAAACCTCCCTCTCCTCCTCCAGATTTCTGTGAATCTGCTCAATCATCCTCGCAACCCTGGGATCGCGAATGTCCTCTACCCTTCCGCTGATTTCGCTGTCAGAGAGCTTTATTATGACAATTACGGAGTCGGAGCTCCCGAACTCGGCACCCACCTCCTTCAGCTTCTCAATCGCCTCGATGCCTGAAGGAAGCTCCCTGCTCAGGTCGGTCTGAAGCCCGATCTCCGGCAGGCCCAGCGCCGCCACCAGGGTGAATATGAGAGCAAGAGCAACAATCGCGCGCCCGTGCACCGCCTGAGCCCTCGCAAGCCTCGCCAGCACACCCCTGAGAAGCATGTTTACCACTGTGAGTGGTTAACCACTTTAAGGTTTTTGGATTCTTGCTTTCTAAGGAGCTGAGGGTGTGCAGGCATTATGGTAAAAACTGCCGGCGGCATAGCACAGACCACCTCCAGCTGTGGAGAAAGCTGTGAAAGCGTGGGCTGATAGGAGATTGAAAAGCTAAGAGAGTATTTCCACCCATTTTTACTGACCATGCCGAGTTATTGAGAGGAGGAGAGAGGAATGGGAACCGGGTGAAATTTTATATACTCTCGACACAAAAATCTGTCTCCACACTCTCTAATTACCTATCTTCTGAAGTGACAGGTAGAATTGGCCTAGTAAGCGATTGTCTCTATTCCAGGTATTTCATCGAAGTGCGTATCTCGTGTTACTATCTTTCTTTCCCCAAAAGAGAGAAAGATTGAAGCAATCAGTATGTCTCTATCTGTAATAATTTTTCCTTTATTTTTTAACTCGTATTAGACGGTATATAAATCTCACCCGATTCCCATTCCTATCCCTCCAGCTCTCAAGAACTCGGCAACAAGGAATTTCAATCCCTTTTGCGTTGCCAGGAAGATTACGTGTATCATGGCGATGAAGCTGTATATTCGCACCTGT